>JAPLUA010000152.1 GCA_026397855.1 Verrucomicrobiota bacterium
CCCTGGCATACAACACACCAAGAACTGCGGAAGCTTCTCCCTCTCCCCTGCAGCAGGGGAGAGGGTCGGGGAGAGGGGTCCCCCAGTGTTGTCTATCCCGCGGACTTGGCAGTAAACTGTTCCTGCAACCCAAGCCGGCAACATGCCGGCCCTCCGGGTTGCAGCCCTTGCTCAGCCTGTTCCTTTCCGCGCTGGTTGCCCTCGTCGCCGGCTGCAGCAGAAAGCACGAGCCGCAAGCCGCAGCCGGTGAGACCTTGCCGTCCGCCACCGTGCGCGCGCAGAAGATTGAGAGCGTGAAGCAGCCGGCCGTGGAGGAAGTTGTTGGAACCGTGCAGCCGAAGCTCCAGGCGGTGATTGAATCCAAGGTCAGCGGCCGCATCACGCGGCTGGCGGTGACGGTTGGCCAATCCGTCAAGCAGGGAGACGTGCTGGTGGAACTGGCCACGCAGGAGATCCAGGCCCGCCTGGATCAGGCCAGCGCCGCGCTACGGCAGGTGGAACTGGAGTTCAATCGCACCGCGAACTTGCGCAAGCAAAACGCCGCCACCCAGGCGGAGTTTGACGCCGTCCAGTCGCGCTACAATGTCGCCAAGGCGGCCGTGGCGGAGGCGGACGCGCTTTCCGCTTACGCGAGACTCCTCGCCCCGTTTGACGGCGTGGTGGTCCGCAAGCTCGCGGACGAAGGCGACCTGGCGATGCCCGGCAAGCCGCTGATCGAGCTGGAAGGCCGCACCGGCCTGCGCCTGGTGGCCGATGTGCCAGCCCTGCTGGTCAGCCGCGTCCTGCCCCGCGCGAAGCTCGATGTCCGGCTGGACACACTCGCGGACGCCATTGCCGGCACAGTGGCCGAAATCTCGCCCACGGCCGATCCGCTGTCCCGCACGGTGCGGGTGAAGGTGGATTTGCCGGAAACCGCCGGGCTGCGCTCCGGCCAGTTCGGCTGGCTCGCCGTGCCGCTCAGCGAGGCATCGTTTCTCTTCGTGCCGACCCAGGCGCTGGTCCGGCGCGGCCAGCTTGAGATCCTGTTTGTTGCTGCCGAGGGCAAAGCCCAGATGCGGTTGGTGCGGTCCGGCAAGCAGACCGCGCAGGGCATCGAGATTCTGGCGGGCCTGGCTTCCGGGGAGACCGTGGTGGTTGAAGGCGTCGCGAACCTGCGCGACGGTCAGCCGCTGCAAATCCAATAGCCGCGACTGACTGTGAGCACAGACCTTTCCAAGCCGGACCCGGCGCGCCTCGGGATTGCGGGGCGCATTGCCCGGTTGTTCATTGACTCGAAGCTGACGCCGCTGCTGATCATCACCTCGATCCTGCTGGGGGCGGCGGCGACCCTGCTTCTGCCGCGTGAGGAGGAGCCGCAGATCAAGGTGCCGATGATTGATGTGCTCGTCTCCATGCCGGGCTTCAGCGCCAGGGAGGTCGAGGAGCGCGCCACGCGGCCGATGGAGAAGCTGCTCTGGGAAATCCCGGGCGTGGAGTACATTTACTCAACCTCCCGCGAAGGGGAGAGCCTGGCCATCGTCCGTTTCAAGGTCGGCGAGGACATCGAGCGAAGCCTCGTTCACCTCAACCAGAAGCTGCAGGCCAATTTTGACCGCATCCCGCAGGGGGTCTCTTTCCCGCTCATCAAGCCCAAGTCCATTGACGACGTGCCCATCCTGGCGCTCACCTTTCACGGGGCGGGCCAGGACCACTACACACTGCGCCGCATCGTGGCGGAAGTGGACGACGCGGTGAAGCAGGTGCCGCTGGTGGCCGAGACGACGCTCATCGGGGGCGAGCGCCGGCAACTGCGTGTCCTGCTGGACCCGGCTAAGCTTGCCTCGCGCCAGCTTAGCGCGGCGGACATTGCCCCGCGGCTTCAGGCGTCCAACCGCCAGCTCAGTGCCGGGCCGCTCACCAGCCAGAACCGCGAGGTTCTCCTGCAAACCGGCAGCTTCCTGGCGAGCGCGAAGGATGCGGGCAACGTTGTGGTGGGCGTGCATGGTGGCAAACCCGTCTATCTGCGCGAGGTGGCGGAGATCGTGGATGGGCCGGAGGAGCCGAGCCAGTATGTGTTCTTTGCCGAAGAGCCGGCTGTCACGTTGAGCATTGCCAAGCGGCCGGGTGCGAATGCGATCTCGGTTGCCCACGAGGTGCTCAGGAAGGTTGAGGCGCTCAAGGGGCGGGTCATTCCCAATGGCGTGCAGGTCTCCATCACCCGCCACTACGGCAAGACGGCGGAGGAGAAGTCCGATGAACTGCTGCTGCACATGGGCATCGCGGTGGTCGGCGTGTCGGTGCTCATCCTGCTGACGCTCGGCTGGCGGGAGTCGCTCATCGTCGGCATCGCCATCCCCTGCACCCTGGCGCTGACGTTGCTGGTGTTTTACCTCCACGGCTACACGCTCAACCGCATCACCCTCTTCGCGCTCATCTTCTCCATCGGCATCCTGGTGGACGACGCCATCGTGGTGGTTGAGAACATTGTGCGCCACTTTCACCTGGCCCATAACAAGGGCCGTCCCTGGTCGGTGATCGCGGTCGAGGCAGTCAACGAAGTGGGGAACCCGACCATCCTCGCCACGTTTGCCGTGATCTCGGCCGTGCTGCCGATGGCGTTTGTCGGCGGCTTGATGGGGCCTTACATGCGGCCGATTCCCATCGGATCGAGCGCCGCCATGTTCTGGTCGCTGGCCATTGCCTTCATCGTGACGCCCTGGGCCGCGATCCGGATTCTGCGCTGGGGCCGGAAGTACTCCAACGTAGGGCAGGCGTCCCGCCTGCCCCTCGGGCCTGCCGATGGGGCGGAGACGCCCCAAGGCGCAGGGAAGACGTCTGCCCCACATTCTCATTTCGAGCACGAGGAGGATTTCTTCACGCGGCTTTACCGGCGCTTCATGGGGCCGATGATTGCCAAGGCCCGCTGGCGGCTGGCCTTCCTGGCGGGAATCGTTGCCCTGCTCCTGGCCTCCATGGCGACCGTTGGCTTCGGCTGGGTGAAGGTGAAGATGCTTCCGTTCGACAACAAGAGCGAGTTCCAGATCATCCTGAAAATGCCCGAGGGGAGCGCCCTGGAGCGTACCGTCCAGGCCGCCCGCGAGATTGCCGCCGCCGTGCGCGTGGAGCCGGAGGTGACCGATTACCAGATCTATGCCGGCGTCGCCGCCCCCTTCAACTTCAACGGGCTGGTTCGCCACTACTTCATGCGCCGCGGCCCGCACATTGCGGATGTGCAGGTGAACCTGGTTTCCAAGAGCGAACGCAAGGCGCAGAGCCACGACATCGCCAAACGCGTCCGCCCGCGCGTGGCCGCCATCGCCGCCAAATACGGCGCCCGGGTCGCTGTTGCCGAGGTTCCGCCAGGCCCTCCTGTGCTGCAGACGCTGGTGGCGGAGGTTTATGGACCGAATGAGGAGAGCCGCCACGCCCTGGCGCGGAAGGTGATCAATATCTTCCAGAACTCCAAGGGTGTCGTGGACACCGACTGGTATACCGAAGCTGACCAGCCCAAGCTGCGGTTCCTGGTGGACAAGCAGAAGGCCGCGCTCAACGGCATCAGCGAGGAGAGCATTGCCCAGACCCTGAAGCTGGCTGTGGGGGGCGCGGCTGTGGATTTGCTGCACCTGCCGCGCGAGAAGGAGGATGTGCTCATCGTGGTGCGCCTGCCGCAATCGCTGCGCACCTCGCCGGAAGACCTGCTGGCGCTCCGCGTCCGCGGCACGAATCCGGGCGGCGCCCTGGTGCCATTGCGCGAGCTGGTCAAAGTGGAGCCGGGCTTCGTGGACAAGAGCATCTACCACAAGAACCTGATGCCGGTGACCTACGTCATCGGGGACGTGGCGGGCGAGGTGGAAAGCCCGGTGTATGCCATCCTCAAGATGAACGAGGCGCTGGGTGCGATTGACACCAGGCAATACGGCGGCAGCGGCGCGCCCTTGAAGATCTACAACGCCGCGCAGCCCTTCACCGACGACGAGCCGGCCATCAAATGGGACGGCGAATGGCATATCACCATCGAAGTCTTCCGCGACCTGGGCTCCGCCTTTGCCGCGGTGCTTGTGTTGATCTTCATTCTCATGGTCGGCTGGTTCCGCTCGTTCCTGACGCCGCTGGTGGTTATGGCGGCCATTCCCTTCTCGCTGGTGGGCATCCTGCCGGCCCACGGGATGCTGGGCGCGTTCTTCACCGCCACCTCGATGATCGGCTTCATGGCCGGCGCGGGCATCGTGGTGCGCAACTCAATCATCCTGGTGGACTTCATCGAGCTGCGCCTGGCCGAAGGGATGCCGCTCGACCAGGCGGTTGTGGATGCTGGCGCGGTGCGGTTCCGTCCCATGCTGCTCACGGCCATGGCCGTTGTGGTGGGTGCCAGCGTGATCCTGGCCGATCCCATCTTCCAGGGCCTGGCCATCTCCCTCATGGCGGGCGAAATCGCCTCGCTGCTCATCAGCCGCATGGCCGTGCCGGTGCTCTACTTCATGGCCTGCAAGCGCAAGGGCGGGTAGGAGGTAGGTTCAAACCGCTTGCGCGAAGCGGGGTGGCTAGTATCTTGTCTGCGTGACTCAAACAGTTGCCCATATTCTGAATGAGGCTGAACAGCTCTCCGTGGCTGAGCGTGAGGAATTGGCCGATCGCCTCATCGAGAGGCTCGGCCGGGACATTTCACCCGAAGTCCAGTCTGCTCACGTTGCGCGGGTTCGCCAGCGCATCGCCGAAGTTGAGGCTGGCAAGGTCTCTCTGGTTCCCGCTCAGGAAGCCTTGGAGCAGGTCCGTCGGCTGGTCAGCACAGCTCGTGCGAGACGGTGATGCCCGCCTGCGGCTTTCACCACGAAGCGCTCCTGGAGTACGCCGACGCTACCGATTACTATCTGCGGGAGGCGTCTGCCGGCGTAGCCGAGGCTTTCATCGCCGCTGTCGAGTCCGCTGTGGATAGTGTTCTCGCTGCTCCGAACCGGTGGCGAGTCGTTGAGGAGCCAGGCATTCGGCGCTACGTTTTTGACCGCTTTCCCTACGTGATCTACTGCCGATGGGAAGCAGACCAAGATCGCGTTACCATCTACGCCGTCATGCATCGCAGCCGCGAGCCCGGCTATTGGAAGCCCCGAGTCGTCTAGCGTTGTTGCGCGGTGCTTTTA
>JAPLUA010000321.1 GCA_026397855.1 Verrucomicrobiota bacterium
GCCACTTTGGCGCTCCGGGCGCATCTTGGATTTTGCCGGAGCGCTGACGTTCTTGTCGCGGCCTAGTAACCTCGTAGCCGCGGACGTCAGTCCGCGCCATCTTCTCCGGTCGGAACGGAGATTAGCGCCGACTCACGTCGGCGGCTACGAGGTTAGGAGGCCGCGGGTAGCTCGACCCGGGACAGGTCCGTTTGGGGGTTGACTGCGCTACGGGAGAATAAGCGCGTCCAGGCCCCGCTCACTTCATGCTGTGCCGGAGGTCCACCAGCACCTGGTCGGTCTCGTGGATGTTGATCAATCCCATGCGCGGGTGCTCCAGGTCCATGATGATATAGACGGTCGCCGCCATGACCACGGCAAAGCCGAGCATGTGGACCCAGCTCCGCGTTTTGGCGGCGGCCATGCCGTAGCCGGCGAGCAGGGCGCTGATCAGCGTCAACGCCACCAGGGTCGCGAAGATGATGACCGGCGGATGGATCTTCGCGGCCATGGTCCGCGTGGTGGTGATGTCGAACATCTGGTTCAAGGCGGGCAGGAGGAGCATGGCGGCCGGGGAGGGATTCTCCCGGGAGGCGGCGACAGCTTGCGCCCAGATTTCGGCCTGCACGGTCGTGCAGCGGTCCAGCGCGGCCATGGCGGCATCGAAATCCGGCAGCGTGCGATACACCTCAAGGCGCAGGTCCACATAGCGACGGAAACTGTCCCGCAGCGCTGGCTGCGCGGCGGCCGGCAATAGGTCCAGCCGCAGCCAGGCGGTGCCGATGTCGTTGGCCTCCTCGGTGATCAACTGCCGGCGGACGTCGAAACGGGCGGCGGCGCCGGAGAAGGTGAATGCGATCATCAGCCCCATCAGTCCGAAGACTGCGCCTTCGACTGCCGCCATGCCGGCGCGGGGTCCCTTGCCGTCGGCAGCCATCCGGCGGGCACCGATGCGCCGGCCGGTTTCCAGAAGCGCCAGGATCCCGCCGAACAGGCCAATCGCAGTCAGCGCCGCTGCGAGAATGACATTCATATTGGTTTATGACGATTTGGCAGGGAGGTTTACGGGAGGCCCGCCAACCGGAGCTTGAGCTGGTTGGCGTGCCGGAACCGCGCGCGCAGGCGGGCGTCGGTCAGGATCTGGCCCAGCGAGCCGGCGATCACCGCCACCACACCCATCACCGGCAGGACCAGCAGCAGGCCTGCGGCGCCGGCCACGGCCGCGCCCAGGAACAGCATGATCACGCTCAGCACCGGGTGGATTTGGAGGCTGCGACCGATGGTCATGGGCATGAACATAAAGTCATCCAGCATGCGGACCAGCAGGAAGAGCACAATGCAGCCGTAGGTGATGGCTGGCTGGTTCGGGAAGTCCGTGGCGGCGACCAGCACTACCAGGACGCAGCCGACCGCCGAGCCGATGTAGGGCACCCACGAGAATACCGCCGCCGCAAAGGCCAGTTGCAGCGGGAAGGATATGCCCAGCAGCCAAAGGCCAAGCCCCAGGCACGCGGTGTCCAGGAACGTCAGCTTCATCAGCCCGATGAAGAAGCCCTGCAGGCTCCGGTCAACCCGCTCGAACAGGAGCAGGGTCTTCTCAAAGTACGCATTGGGAACGCTGCGGATCAGGCGCTTCTTGAGCCGATTGCCGTCCCGTAAAAAGAAGTAGGCCAGGTAGGGTATCAGCAGCAGGGACGGCAGCCAGTGCGCCATCTCCATCAGGGCCAGGCCGAGGTATTTGTCGGTAAACTGCTCCCCCATGGCATTCAGGTTGGTGGGCGAGCTCCGCAGGAAGGCGGAGTTCCGTAGCATCGGCATCTTATCCCCCAGCCATGACTCGGTCTTCCTGAGGAAATCCAGCCCGCCCTGCACGTAGCGCCCCGTCATGGTTTGCCAACTTGACGCGTGGGAGGCCACGACCGCCAGGGCCAGGAGGACGGCCAGGGCAGTCGCCAGGGCCAGGATGCCGGCCAGGACTTTGGCCGCTGTGCCGTGCTGCAATCCTGCCCGCATCAAGGCCCGCGCCAGGGGCTGCAAACAGTAATACACCATCAGCGCCAGCAGCGCCGGTATCACCAGCCAGAGAATCTTCTGGAACAGGTAGAGCAGCAAACAGGTGGCGGCCATGATGACCAGCCAGTTGAAGACGCCGGGCTCCGGCTCGTTCCTTTGCTTCATACGGTGGGCAAATGCGGCCGAAGGGTCAGCAGCTTGCGGGAGCGCAACACCACCATCCGCGCCAGCTCAAACAGGATCTTGACCCCGATGGACTGGTCCCGCTCGAGCAGGGAGAAGAACTCCGTGCGGAACAGGGCCATCACTTCCGTCGGCTCCAGCGCCACCACCCGCGCGGTCCGCTCCATCTCCTCGAACAGGCCCAGCTCCCCGAAGAAGTCGCCCGGGCCGAACTCCGGGGCCAGTTGCTGCAAGGCGGGGAGGCTGGAAGTCAGTCTGACCCGGCCGCTGACCACGATGAAGAGCCCCAGCCCGACATCCCCCTCGTCAAAGACGATTTCGTCCTTCTGGTAAGATCGCTCGTGCAGGAGCTCGTCCAGCTCGCGCAGTTGCCGCGCTGTCAGGGTTTTGAACAAGCTCAGGCGCTTGAGTTCATGGATCCTTTGGCCGTCGGAGGCGGGGTGGAGGAAGTGGAAGGGAGATTTCATGGGCTGAAGTGTGCTTAAACTCGATATGCGGCTACTGACGGCTGCTGGCGGCTGATTGCATGAATCCATCTTACAGGGGGCGACGCGCGCCCTCAAGCGGCTTGATCGCCGCATTCCCCTGCTGTGACGCCATCATGGAACCCGATCCCCGGCCGGGTGTAAAGCCTGGAACCCTGAATCCGCCTGGGTTGGGTGCAAGACAGAATTCTTCGGAAGCTGGAGTATACTGAGGAGTCCCCGGCATGCACTACACCCGGAACTGGAGAAGCTTCTCCCTCTCCCCTGCAGCAGGGGAGGGCCGGGGAGAGGGGTCCCCCAGTGTCGTCTATCC
>JAPLUA010000322.1 GCA_026397855.1 Verrucomicrobiota bacterium
CCCAAACGAGGCGAGACATTCGACGGAGCGCCCATTCTTGGCCCCTGCCCTGGACGAACCTCGGCCCACGAGCTGTCCCGCAGCCCCCCTACGCTCTAATTGCATGTTTTTCCTCTCTAAAAGCGGTCTTTTCCGGATTCTACCCGTTGAATCGCCGATATACTCCTGCGATCTGGCACCCCACGCCTTCGAATCGCCAATGAAAAACCACCAGAAGATTCCCGAAGAACCCCTTTTCTTTGTGACCTTTGTGATCTTTCGCGGCTATTAACTGCCGTTTTTAGGTTGAACAGTTGTCACCCGGCAGATCGCTTCTTTGCGTCCAATACTAGGTAACCGAGGAGCATCAGTCCGCCCACTAACGCTGCCACGCTGATGTAGAACCCGCTCACCTGGGGATCAAAGCGGAATTCAACGGCGTGCGATCCGGCGGGGAGATAAACGCCCCGCATCAGGTAGTTGCAGCGCAACAGGTTCGCGGCCTTGCCGTCCACCAGCACCTTCCAATCCGGATTATACTTGTCATTCAGCAGCAGCACCGACGGCGCAGCGGCTTTGGCGTCGAGCACGATGCGTCTGGAGGCGTAGCTGACAAACTCCACTGTGCCCGCGTTTTGATTTGTGGCACTCAGCGAGCCTGGCGCTGGCAACGCATCCGCCGTCAGCACGGTTCGCTCCGGGTCAAAGCCCGGGTTGGCCAACTGGCTAAGGGTGGCCTCGTCGTTCGTGCTGACCAGCCAGTTCGTATAGAGCTTCGCCCGCGGCAATGCGCCGGTAAAATCGAAGACTGCATATTGCCCGTCTGGCTTAATAGCCGCGGTCAGTTCATCCAGGCCGGTCGGGTTCGGCACTTCGGGCTTCGGGCCAACATCGAATCGCGTGTGGACCCGGAACCGCTGCTTGCCGGGGTCTATTTGCTGATTGAGCACCGCGAGGGTTTCGACGCCTGGAGCCAGTTGGGCCGGTCCCAGGAGGTAGCGCGTGTTGGTGAGCTGCCAGCGGCGGGTTACGCGGTGCAAGGTGTTCGTCGTGCGGTCGAAGAACAGCGCGCTCTCAAACCCGATATACTCCACCGGCGCCCGCGGCATCATGATGATGTCGAGCGACTGGATGTTGTTGTAAGGAAAGAGCTGCTGCTTCCATTCGATGTCGTAAAGCTGGCTGAAGATGGAAGGGGAGCCGAACGGCAGAACGGCAACCCGCTGTTCGTAAGGTTTTTCCGCCAGCATCTCAATCACCGGGTTGCTCGCATATTTCCGCACCCAGTTCCAGGTGACTACCCACGGCATGTTGGCCCGTCCCAAGTCCACCGCGAGGACAACCCCCAGCAGGATCGCCCCCATCCGCCCCCGCCGGCCGCTGAAATAGCCGCTCAGGACGGCGGCCAGGAGCCCCAGGCCGAGCCCGATGAACAGGACAAACCAGCCCACCTGACGGATGCTGAAGCTGGAAATGGCTTGAGCCATCGCCATGGCGTCCTCCGGTCCGCGGCCCTCCAGCCCTCCCATCTCATTGAGATACGCCACCAGGCGCTCACGCGAGGCGGCATACATGAACCAGCCCGCCAGGCTGGCACCCAGCGCAATCGCCGAACCTCTCACCCAGTTTCGGTCGAAATCCGGAGCCTTTGGCCACCAGGCCTGCAGTTGCCCCACGACCCCGCGGGTCGCCGTGGCCGCCGCTTCCAGGTAGGTCCGGCTCAACCCCTGCGCGCCGTAGGCAAAGAGGATTACAAGAATCCACTCCACCACATGGAAGAACTTGGAGGGATTCCGGATGGTCGAAGCGAACGGCAAGGCGTAGAAGAACTGGTAGAAGGGCGCAAACCGGCCGAAGCCGGCCAGCACGCAAATGAACCCGATACCGCTCCAGAACCAGATCAGCTTGCGCTCGGTGGGCGTAAATACGGAGCCGCTTTTTCGGAAGGCCTGAACCATGCCCCATAGCGCGATCAGGACCACAATCACCCCGGCGTAAACGCCGCCGCCGCCGTAGCGTAGAAACATGGACCGGTGATCCGGCGGCTGCCCCTCCTTGCCGGACGCAAAATACCTGTCCCATGCCGGGTGCCGTCCGCAGCGGCCCCAGTAATTGCCGCCTCCAGGGGTGTCCATTCGAAAGCCAAACAGCCCGGGAACCACCATGCTGAGGGTCTCGGACTTGGGCATGCTCCACATCGTGGCCTCATCCCAGCGCTGAGCCTTGCTGGTGGCGTCCTGCCCCATTCCGGCGACCCCCTTGATCTGCGTGCCGATGAGGCTGGTCACGGTCTGGAAGGCGATGATGCCGGCGAACGCCGCCACCAGGGCAAGGCGTGCCGCACCGCGGCTCAGGTTCTGCCTGGGCGTCCCCTCCTCCACCAGGGCTTGAAACATCACGTAGGCCGCCACCACCAGGCTGAAGATGGCCCCGATATCAAAGGCCTCCATCACGCTCATGCCGACGGCCAGGCCCGCCAGAATGATCCTTAGCCACCGCCTCGGCGCGGTGGCGTCACCCAGGGCCGCCAGGGCCAGGAAATCCAGCCCGAAACTGATCGGCTGCCCCGCCACGCCCCAGCAGGCGGTGGAGAAAAAGTCCGAGTTAAGCGCCGCGGCGATGCCTCCCAGGATGCAGGCCGCCGGCGTGAACTTCCACTGCCGGAAACAGAGCCAGGCGCTGAGCCCGAGGAAGAAGAGCGCGAAAGGCGCGTAGATCTTGGAGAAGTTGAGCGGGCCGCAGACGCCCGCCAGCAATTGGGAGACGTCGGGCGGCGCGCTCGGGCCCACTCCCCCCAACCAATTCAGATCCTGCCAGTAACCAAAGAAGCCGCCGGGCAACCTCGTGCAATGGGAGCTAATAACCCCCAATGGACCGTCGTTCGAGAACACCGTACGGTCGGGCATAAAAAGAGCATCCCGGAACAGGAATCCCAGGAGCACCAGCAAGCACATGGCAAAAAGGCCAAACTGGCTTATGCCCGCTCGGCGGGCAGCCAGTGCAGTTCTTGATTGATTCATGAAGCCGGATTGTTCTTCAATCTGCGGCGAAAGAAAACACATTTCTGTTCGCGGAGCAGGGCTTGTCAGGCGGCGCAGGGCCTCTCGCAGACCGTCCTTTGGGAAGTGGCAGCGCGTATGCATGAGGGTAGCCGGGGGGCGGAATAGCAAGGCAACCGCAGATTTGGCGGGACAGTTGCCTTCCGACTTTCTAGAGTCGGGGGCATGAAGCAGAAATCGTCGTCGTCATCACGCACGCCTCCGGTCCAGAATCATGTACAGCGGCGAATTATTTCGTGGAGGACTTCGCGGTATGAAGTGTGGGGCAACGGGGCAGATGATCGGGTTGGGCCGTGGGGACAGGGGCGTGGTCGGGTGTGAGGATAGAGTCGAGTTGGAAGGTGACCTGTTTCCCGAATTGGTGACGGGAGACGGTGAGGTATAGATGCGGGGAGGCGATTTGGTGATCGGGCGTGGGCTTTACATTCCGTGC
>JAPLUA010000402.1 GCA_026397855.1 Verrucomicrobiota bacterium
CCAGGGCGCGGCGGCCAACGCCAAAGGCGCGGACCCAAGCCGCATCAACGGCATGCACCCCGACCTGGCCAACCCGCCGGTTTACCCGGTGGTGCTCGCCGGGCTCATGAAGATCCTCCCGTTCCGGTTCCCGGTGGACACCACCCGCCCGTTCTGGAGCGTCGCATCCCCCCGGGGCGGCATGCGCACCTTTTGGCGCCACCAGCCCGACTTCCTGATCGCCATCTTCAACCAGCTCCTCTTCTTCGGCATGATCGTGGCAACGTTTTTCCTCGCCCGGCAATTGTTTGACTCCCGTGTGGCCTGGCTTTCCGGGGGCCTCCTCCTGGGCACCGACCTGTTATGGCGGTTCAGCGTGTCGGGGCTGTCCACAATGTTGCTGCTCTTGATCTTCATGGGGCTGATGTGGTGCCTGGTCCTGATTGACCGGGAGGTGCGCGAGCCAAAGTGGGGCGCGGCCGGGGTTCTGGTGCTCGCAGGCTTCACGGGCCTCTTGATGGGCCTTGGCGTTCTGACCCGATACGCCTTCGGCTGGCTGATGTTCCCCGTGCTGATCTACCTGATCCTGTTCGGCGGACGGCAGCGCGTGCTGGTAAGCCTCATTGCCCTGGTCATTTTCCTGGGCGCGCTAACCCCATGGATGGCAAGAAATTACAGCGTTAGCGGCATGCCCTTCGGCACAGCCGGATTCGCGGTAATGGAGAACACGATGCTCTTTCCCGAGCACCGGCTGGAGAGGTCTCTCGAGCCGGACTTCAGCCGGATTTACCTGCTGCCTTTCTGGATCAAGCTGATGACCAACACCCGCGTGATCCTCCAAAACGACCTGCCCAGGCTCGGCGGAAGCTGGGTCACCGCCTTCTTCCTGGTCGGGCTTTTGGTCGGGTATAACAATGTGTCTATCAGGAGGTTGCGTTACTTTCTAATGTCCTCCATGGCAGTCCTGATCGTCGTCCAGGCGCTGGGCCGCACCCAGCTTTCGGAGGATTCCCTGGAGATCAATTCGGAGAACCTCCTTGTCCTGCTGTTCCCGCTGGCAATCGTTTACGGTGTCAGCCTGTTCTTCCTGCTGCTCGACCTGATCCAACTGCCTTTCCCCCAACTGCGATACATCGTCATCGGCGCCTTCAGCCTAATCGCCTGCCTACCCCTGATCTTCACTTTCCTCCCCCCCCGTAGTTTCCCCGTAGTTTACCCCCCCTATTACCCCCCCGGAATCCAGACCATCGGCGAGTGGATGAAGGAAAGCGAACTGACGATGAGCGACGTTCCCTGGGCCATGGCATGGTACGGCAGGCGCCAATCGGTCTGGCTTACATTGCGGTGCAAGCCCGATCCCAGGGACACGAGCCTCCACGAGGATTTCTTTGCCATCAACGACTACCAGAAGCCGATCAATCTGCTTTACCTGACACCCCAGACCATGGACGCGCGATTCCTGTCCCAGTGGATCCGGGCGGGGGACCAGAGCTGGGGGAGCTTCATCCTGGAAAGCATGGTTAAGAACAAAGTGCCGACCGACTTTCCGCTTACCGCATCCCAATCCGGGTGGCTGCCGGAACAGCTCGTTCTCACCGATTGGCAGCGTTGGACCAAACATCCGTAAGCGCCCGGCCGGTAGTTTGCTGACGCCTCCCCGGAAGCAGTGGCCGTCCGCGCAGCCTGGCTTTGCATTACAGGCGTCCTGACTGACTGCCCGCATAGCCGGGCACCCCCTGATGTTACAAACGGCTTAAAACGCAGGGAACCGCGCCCAGGGTGCGCATTCGCGAGTTGCTGGGATCCGGCGGAGCGCCGACAAGAATGTCGGCGCTCCGCCCGGGCTTTCCGCAGAGGGCTTCAGGGCGTTGGCACCCCAGCCGCGTCGGGCACCCAGGGGAGGATGACCTTCGAGGGATACCGTTTGCCGTGGTGGATGGTTTGTTGCGCGACAGCGAGCCCGGGATCGGCGTTCTGGTCCGCGGCAGTGTTGTGATTGCGATCGTAATTGGGGAAGTCGGAGCTTGTGACATCCAGGCGGATACGGTGGCCGGGCAGGAAGGCATTCGCGGTCGGGCCGAGCCGGATCGTGTATTTGATCGGTTCCCCCGGCTTGACCAGGCAGGGCTTCTCCACCCCCTTGCGATACCGGGCGCGCACCAGGCCCATGCAGACATCCCGGGCCAGGCCGTCGGGAGCCACGTCAATCAGCCGCGCCACCCAGTCGGTATCCGGCGCCGAGGTCGCTGCAAAAAGCTCGACCTCCGGAAACCCGGTCACCTCGATCCGGCGCGTGAGCGGCCCTGTCTGGTAAACCAGGATGTCCTGCCGGTTGGATAGCGGCGACTGGTCCATGGCGCAGGTGAAGTTCCCCGGCGCGAAGAGTGTCGGCACCGGGTCGCGGGGATCGTAGGTGTAATCATCCCCGGCCTCGCCGCCGGGCCGTAAATCCACCAGCTTCCCGTCGCCGGCAGGAGTATTGGCCCCCCCATCGCCGCTCAAGTAAAGAACCCTGGTCCGGGCCCGCTTCAGCGGCCAGCTCTCCTCGTCGCGCCATCGGTTGTCGCCCATGACAAAGATTCTCACCGGGGCCTCCCGGTCCAGTCCGTTCGCCTTGCCTTTCAGCCAGTAGTCGAACCAGCGCACGTCCAGCATCGCCAGGTCCAGGTCCGCTTCGGGACCGAAATCTATCTTGCCAAATCGCCGCCCCCCCGGCGGGAAATGGCTCCACGGGCCGACCACCAGCTTTGACCCTTTCCTCGCCGCCTGCGTCCGGCCCTCCTTCGTCAGCGTTTGATAGAGTCGCATGTCGCCCTTCGCGTGGTCGTACCAGCCTACCACGTCGAGGTTCGGCACTGTGATCAGCCGGCAACCGGCATCGAGCTTCCACGGATCGTTCTGCGGCTGTCGCAGCCAGTCCCGCATGTAGGGGGTCTCGTCCTCGAACGCTTCCTGCGGCAACTCCAGCCAGGGCAAGAACTCCAACCACTTGCGCCCCTGTCCCCCGTCCCAGGCAGCCGCCGCTTCCGCTTCCGTCTGCGTGCCCGGCCGGTTCGCGTGTCGCCGCACATCCGGCGACATGGTCACAATGGACCAGCGCAGCCTGCGCCCCGGGCGCATCGTCCCGGGCCCTTCGAGGTCGGTGTAGCGGGCCGCGATGCTGTGGGCCGACATCGCCGCCAGGGCCGGCGGCTGCAGCGGCGCCAGCCGCCATTGCAGGAAGGCGCCGTAGGAGAGCCCGATGGTGCCCACTTTCCCGCTCGCGCCGGCCAGCGTCGAGGCCCACTGCACCGTATCGTAGCCGTCTTCCGCATCGTGCGTTCGGGGCCGCAGCCACGATTCCCAGGCGCCCTCCGACGCGTAGCGACCGCGCACGTCCTCGCAGACCACGATGTATCCGGCCTTCACATACTTCTCGAACTGCATCTTGTGCTTGCCGTAGGGGGTCAGCCAAACCAGCACTGGGAAAGGTCCCCCGGTGTCCGGCCGATGCACGTCCGCCTTGAGGACGACTCCATCCCGCATCTTCACGGGGACATCGCGCTCGATGACTCCTGAAAGTTCGCCCCCCGGCACGGCGAAAACTGCCAGCCACCAGGCCGCAAAAACTGCTGCGCGCACGTTCTTCATAGCATCCGTTCACCCTCGCAACCACCAGGCATTAAGGCCAGCGAAAACTTGCCGATGCCGATCGTGCGGTCATGCGGGATGTGGATGAGAGCATGGACTATTACGCGCTAGCCGTCTCACATCTTCCTCGCAGCGTTAAGCAACTTGCCCCAGGTGCCCCGCTTAACGTTGGAGACAGATGATGGAGGTCAGAGGATTTCGAGGCAACCGGCGGTGGTGTCCTCCTCGAAGGCGGCGATGGCTTGCGCGTGGTCGCGGAGAAGTTTTTCGATGACGCAGGTGGGTTGGTTGCCACAGCGAAGCCAGATGACTTTGGGGGGAGAGCCATACAAGGCGGCCATGTCGGCAAAATCG
>JAPLUA010000343.1 GCA_026397855.1 Verrucomicrobiota bacterium
CTAACGGCTACCAGCTATCAAAATGGTCCCACCCAACTCGAAGTCATCCTATCCAAGCCAATTTAGCTTAAAGGCATTGGGTTTAAGCCGGCAGAATGCCGGCGCTCCGATCGGACCATCGCCCCCGTCAGTTCCAGCGAACCGCCTGGCGATGTCCACCTTGCGCCGGGGCGCCAGCAAAAAGTGTTGGCTTGCCCGGCAGGCGCCGGACCGGTTAGTAAGGGTTCGCGCAGAAACAAGTCGTGAACCGGCAGACCGGAGTTCTGCCCCGCACCTGAACTGAGCAGTTACAGAATATGAAGATCAATAGGCCCTTCCGGACGAGCATCCTGCATCGAGCCTTGGCGCAACCCGGTCGGCACGGGAAACCGGTCGCCGCCATTGCCCTGCTCTGCCTGCTTTGGGCGCCTCCGGATTCGATGTCCGCGGCCCCGGGGCGAACGCCGGCTTCGCCCACGGCAGGCATGACAGCCAAACAAGACCCCGCCAGCGGGCAGATCGGCATTTCCGAGAACGGCAAGCCGGTGCTGCGCTACAACTATAAGACGGTCGAGCCCGGCGATGTGCTGGACAAGGTCACACCCCCCAACCGCATCTACACGCGCGCGCGGAGCGACTACATTCACCCGCTCTACGGCCTGAACGGGGAAGAGCTCACGCGCGATTGGTCGCTGGATCACCCGCACCATCGCGGCATCTACGGGGCATGGCCGGAGGTGGATTACGGCACAAACCGCGGCGACCTGCATGCGCTGCAAAAGGTTTTCGCGCGGCCGACGGGCAAGGTCCACGTGCAGAGCGGTGCTGAGTGGGCCCAGATCGAGGCGGAAAACCTCTGGCTCTGGGAGGACGGCGAATCCATCGTGCGCGAAGAGGCAATCATCCGGGCCTATCCAGCGCGAGGACCGGGCCGGGTGATTGACCTCGCGTTCCGGTTCGTCGCGCTCAAGGACGGCATCACCCTCGCCCGGCGCGGGACGGCCCACTACGGCGGGCTCAACGTCCGCATGGCCGCTTCCGCCGCACAGGCGATTTCGATGCACACAGATCCTTCCAATGCCGTGCCGCGGCGGGCATGGTCCGACTTGAGCGGGGTCTTCGCCACCAACAGCGCGCCGTCCGGTTTGACGGTCTTGCAGTATGGGAGCAACCCCGATTATCCGGGCGATTGGGTGCAATACACGAACCTGGACTGGTGCCAGCCGACCTTCCCCGCCGCCGGAACCCGTTATCCCCTTACACGCGGCCAACCGCTCATCCTGCGCTTCCGGCTCTTCATCCATGCCGGCGCCAGGCCCGACGACACCAGGGCGGCGGAGCTGTGGGACACCCTGAACGCTCCCGGCACTGCCCTTCCGGGTTTCGGCCCGTTGAAAGCGCTGAACTGATATCAGCACACCCCATCCAGCATCGCCCGGATGCGCGCGGCGATGCTGTCGGGATTGGGATAATACGCTTTTTCCAGGATGCCGCTGGCCGGCATGGGGGATTCCGGGAACGTCATCCGCTGCACCGGCGATTTAAGATGGTGCGCCGCCTTTTCAGCCACCACGGCGCAGACCTCGGCCGCAAACCCGCACGCCGGAAAATCGTAGTCCACCACCAGCAGGCGGCCGGTCTTGCGCACGGAGGTCAGGATCAGTTCTTCGTCCAGCGGCTTAAGGCAGCGCGGATCTATCACTTCAACATCCAGGTTGGCCCCCGAGACGGCGTTCAGGGTGTCAATCACCGCCAGCGATGTGGCCACAACCGTCAGCTTGTTCCCTGCGCGCGCGATCCGTCCCTTGCCCAGCGGCAGGACATACATGTCTTCGGGCACAGAGCCGGTGTTCTTGTAAAGCCATCGGTGCTCGAGGAAGATCACCGGCCAATCGTCCTTCACGGCGGCGAGGAAGAGTCCCTTCACGTCGTAGGGATTGGAAGGCATCACCACCTTCAGCCCGGGGATGTGCGCAAAGAGGCCCCCGAGGCTCTGCGAATGCTGCGCCCCGCAGCCCCACCCGCGGCCGATCACGGCCCGCACCACGATGGGCACTTTGATCCTGCCGCGCGTCATGTAGCGCCACTTGGCAATGTAGTTCACCACCTGGTCCATCGCCACCAGCAGGAAGTCCACGCGCAGGTGGATGCAGATCGGGCGCAGGCCGTTGAGCGCCGCCCCCAGCGCAATGCCCGTGACCGCGTTCTCGGAGATCGGCGCGCCGATGACCCGCTCCGGGTGCGCCAGGTTCAGCATGGACCCGAACACGCCGAACTTGTCGTCCGCATCCAGCCCGATGGCAAACACGCGCGGGTCGTGGATCATCGCCTGGTCAATCGCCTCGCGGATGGCATCCTTGAACGTGATAATCCTGCCGCCGCCCTCCGGCGCGGCGTGGCTTTGGTCGAATCGGCTCCAGGGCATATCAGACTTCGGTGGCCAGCATCCCGGGATCGGGGAACGGGCTCTGCTCCGCAAACATGATGGCGGCATCAATCTCCGACTCGATCTCCCCGCCCAGTTGCTCGATCTCCGCCTGTGTGGCCAGGCCCGCCGACAGCAGCGCCTGTTCGAGCTTCCGGATCGGGCAATCTTTCTCCCGGTCCACCGGGTTGCAGGCCAGGTCGTCCGCCTCGACACCCTGGTGCTTCATCCACCGTTTGGTGGCGCACCAGAGCAGCGCGGGCCTCCCCGTGGCGCGAATATGAGCGAAGGCCTCCCCCGCCGCCTCCCGCACCGAGAGAACATCCGTCCCGTCGGCGCGCCACACCTGCATGAAGTGCCCGGCCACAACCCCGGGGTCAGCGTGCAGGTGATCCTCCTTGCGCATGACATTCGAGAGCCCGTTGTCCTCGCAGAGAAACAGCACCGGCACGCTCTTGAGCGCCGCAAAGTTCAGGCTCTCCCAGAAAACCCCGGCGTCGGCCGCCCCGTCGCCGAAGCAGGACACAACCAGTTGGTCCCGCTTCCCCAGCCTGGCCGCCAGCGCAGCGCCGACCCCCAGGGCGATGCTGCCGCCGACCAGGGCCGAGGAACCCGGCAGGCCGTTGGCGGGGTCACACACGTGCATGGAACCGCCGAAGCCCTGCGCGCAACCCGTCGTGCGCCCGTACAGCTCAGCCATGAGGCTGCCCATGCTCATGCCCTTGGCCAGGGCAACGCCGTGGGTCCGATGCCCGATGAACACCAGATCGTGCGGCCGCAGATGATCGCACACCCCGACCGGCACAGCCTCCTGCCCGATATGGAGATGCACCGGCGTCACCATCACGTCGGTGGGATAAACGGGGATGATGCGTTCCTCGAACTGACGGATTTCCCGGAGCTTGCGCAGCAGGCGCCAACCCAGCTCCCGTGTTAAGGTGTTGCCAGTCATCATCAGATTTACGAGTCAAACAGTGCCGCGCAACCTGCCTGCCGCGCCGGCCCGATTCAAGCGGAATGTTGCGGGTTGCGCCCTCACAACGCCCTATTAAATCTCAGGTGCTGGTAGTGGTGGGGGAATCCTTGCGGGGCAGGAGGATTTGTTTGAGAACCTTGTGGGGGACGGCAGCGAGGTGGGGGCCGCGGTGGACGAGGGTAGCGCCCGCGAGCCTGGCAGTGGCAGCGATGAGGGCATCAGCGGTGGGGAGTCGTTTGGCGGCCAGCAGGCGCAACTCCAGGGCGGCCCCGGCGGTTTGGCGGGTGGCAGGGATGGCTTCGGCGAGAAGATCTTGATACAGGGCAAGCACTTCGGCGGCAGACGCCGGATTGGGGGCGGTGGCGCGAGCCAGGATGTTGAATTCCAGCCATGTGATGGAGCTGATGGCGGTGTCCCGCGATTGCTCGTTGAGCAACCCGTCCACAATTTCCCACCCCGGCTCGGAAAGGACGTGCGCCATGAGAGCGGAGGTATCGAGCAGGTATTTCACTTCTCCCACATCCCTTTCTCAATGTCGTCCTGAACCCGCCCGCGAATCAGGTCGCCAATGGGGTCTTGCCCCGGCTTCTTCCACTTGCGCCCCAGTTCGCGGATGCGTTCGAGCATCTGCTTGCGGGTGGGCTTGATGGTAATCATCAGCTTGTTGGGCTTGTCCCCCACAGCCCATTCAAACTGCGTTCCCGCCGCCAATCCCAGCTGTTGGGTAATTTCCGCCGGCACGGTGATTTGGTTCTTTCCGGTCAAGGTGGTTGTCATATGACTTGA
>JAPLUA010000357.1 GCA_026397855.1 Verrucomicrobiota bacterium
GCGCTGATCGCCGCAGCGATTTCCGGCCTGAAGGTTTCTACGGTCACGATCCCCATCCTAGCCCAGCTATCACCGGCCGGACAAGAAAATAGGAGGCCTTAGACGGGAGAGAGTGCCTCCCTGGCTCGCGTTGCTGACCAGCTTCTGGCGAAGCTCCTCGTTAAAAATTGCGAGGCAGGTCGGTTGGTGATCTACAACTGGAGGAACCTTTATTGTGAGCCGTGAGCGCATCAAAAAGTCCGGCGTGGACGTAACGATTTCCCTGTTGCAGGAGCTTCTCAAGCATCATTGACTGGAACCTCCTTTTGGTCTTGGTAAGGTTGGGTTCTCGCTCTACTTTCCGGCTGTATGAAGACAGTTCGTAACATCGGGCTATTCGCCTTGGCCGGAGCCTGCCTATTCGCCTCGAGGTTCCTGGCACTCTCCGGAGCGCCGCCGCCACGCCCGAACGTGCTGGTGATTCTCACCGACGACCAGCGCTGGGACGCGATGAGCTGCGCGGGCCATCCGCTGCTCAAGACCCCCAACATGGACCGGCTGGCGGCCGAGGGCGCGCGGTTCGCGAACATGTTCGTGACCACCTCGCTCTGCTCGCCCAGCCGCGCCTCGATGCTGAGCGGCCTCTATGCGCACCGCCACGGGGTGCTGAACAACTTCACCGAATACCCCGACTCGCTGCCGAGCTACCCGAAGCGGTTGCGCGAGGCGGGCTACGAGACCGCCTACTTCGGCAAGTGGCACATGGGCGAGACGAACGGCATGCCGCGCACCGGCTTCGACTTCTGGATGAGCCACCGGGGCCAGGGGAATTACTTCGGCAACGAGTGGAATATCAACGGGCAGACCCAGTTCATGAAGGGCTACTACACGACGGTGGTCACCGAGCACGCCCTCGAATGGCTGCAGCGCAAACATGAGAAGCCCTTCCTCCTCATTGTCGGGCAGAAGGCACCGCACGGGGGGCCGATTCAGCCGGAACCCAAATACGAGCACGCCTTCGACAGCGCCAGCATCGGCAAGCCCGCGAACTACGATGCCTGGAAGGACGGCAAGCCCGCCTGGCTCGCGGAGAGCTTCCCCACCTGGCACGGCGCGGGCGGCCCCCTCTACAACTACCGCGACTACGATAAGTTCGTGCGCGCTTACCTGGGAACGCTGCCCTCCGTGGATGACAGCGTGGGCCAGTTCTACGAGGCGCTGAAGCAGACCGGGCAGCTCGATCGCACGCTCATCATCTTTACCTCGGACAATGGCTTCGTGCTGGGCGAGCACGGGCGCGTGGACAAGCGCACGATGTACGACGAGAGCCTGCGCGTCCCGCTGCTGGTGCGGTATCCCCCGCTGGTTCCCAGGCCCGAGGTCATCCGGGAAATGGTGCTTAGCATTGACCTGGCCCCGAGCATCCTCGACATCTGCGGGGCGAAGCCGCTGAAAGGCATAGACGGCCAATCCTGGAAGCCGTTGCTGGAGGGAAAGGCCGGCGGCTGGCGCGACTCGTTCCTCTACTTCTACAACTACGAGAAAGAGTTCCCTTACACGCCCAATGTGCGCGGCGTGCGCACGGCGGATTGGAAGTACATCTATTACCCGCATGGCGACGGCAGCCCGGACCGCTACACGGCGGAGCTTTACCACCTCGCGGCCGATCCGTTGGAGCTGCACAATCTCATCGCCGACCCCGCGGCAGCCGGCAAGCTGGCGGAATTGAAGAAGGAACACGCCCGCCTGATGCGTCGGCACCAAGCGGTGCCGGACCACATGCCGGTGGACGGCGGCATCATTAACGTGCTGCCGAAGTTCTGATTCCTTATCGGCGAATTGGCCCAGGTCGTGAAACGGCGGGCGACACTCCTGACCATTGCGAGCCTGCTACTGCTGGCTGCTGGGTCGCGGCCTTACCGCAACCCAGTCCGACTCGCCGCGGAGTTGGAGCCCTTTGTTGCCGGCAATACCGCGTTCGCCTTGGACCTGTATCGCCAACTCGGCCAAGGCGACGGCAACTTCATCTGCTCCCCCTACAGCGTTACGGCGGCACTGGCGCTGGCGCAAAGCGGAGCGCGCGGCGTAACGGAACAGCAGATAGCCGCCACGCTGCGCTTCCCCGCCCAGCCCGGGCTCCAGGCCGCTCTGGCGGATATTCGGACCTCTTTGACCGACGCGGGCAAGCAGAGGCACGTCGAGCTGGTGACGGCCACCGGCGTGTGGGCTCAGAAAGACTACGGTTTCGGAAGCGCTTTCCTCCAGCGCGCACGTGACGGCTTCGCCGCCGAGGTTCAACGGGTCAATTTCAACTCCGGTGCCGCTGCGATTTGCGATCAGATCAACACCTGGGCGGGGCGGCAAACGCGGGGCAAGATTCGGAACGCGCTCCTGCCCGGAACCCTGGACGCGGATACGAGGCTGGCCTTTGTGAACACACTCTATTTCAAAGGCCAATGGGACTCCCGCTTCCAGAAGAGGCACACTCGAAAGAGCCCATTCCGGATTTCGCCGGCGCACTCCGTTTCCATACCGATGATGTGTCAGTCGCAGGTTGCTCGTTACGCCGAGTCCGCGGCAGCACAGATGGTCGAGCTGCCTTATGCGGGGTTCCAGCTTTCGATGGTGGTCTTGCTGCCCCGGCTGGCCGACGGCCTGGCGGAGTTGGAGCGCCAGCTTTCCTGGGCTCAGATCACGAACTGGACGGCGGCGGCCGAAGTGCGAACCGTGGACCTCGAACTACCGCGCTTTAGCACCGCCGCACGCTTCCCACTGGTCCAGCCGCTGCGTGCGCTGGGCCTGACCGACGCCTTCGATCCGGTCAAGGCGGACTTCACCGGCATGACCGCGCACCGGCCGCTCTGGATCTCGTTCCTGGATCAATGCGCGGTGGTGGAAGTTAACGAGGAGGGCACGGTCGCCGCCGCGGCCACCAGCGGGGGCATGGCCTGCAGCTCGCAACCGCGCCCCGCCACCTTTCATGCCGACCACCCGTTCCTATTCTTCATCCGCGACAACCGCAGCGGAGTGATCCTCTTCCTTGGCCGCGTGACCAACCCGGCCCAGCCCTGAACTGCCCATATCCTTGCGGTCGTTCTCCCTTGGGGGACTGAGCCTGGTTGCGAGGGCGAACGTAGCCATCGGCATTTTTGGGGGAGTCTTCTTGGGGGTCATCCTCGTCCGGAGCCGGCGGGTGCGGGATCGGATTCACCGCTGGCGGACTGCGGCCATGCACTGGGTTGACGCCCTTTAGCCGCACCTTATTCCTCTTCTCCGAGGAACCCGCCATCGCGTAGTGATGCGATTGATGGTAGCCGCGGGGCTTCAGGCCGGCCTGTGGTGGCGGCCTACGGCTTCGTCTTGTCTTCAACCGTCAGCTTTGCGTCCTCCAGCATTACCTTGTACTTGTATCCATACCCGAAGTCCTTGTCGAAGACCAGGGTCCCTTTGACCAGGACGGTATCTCCCACCTTGGCCTTTTCCGCCGTCGTTA
>JAPLUA010000347.1 GCA_026397855.1 Verrucomicrobiota bacterium
CTCACGGTTTACGGTGGCGTGCAAGAATGCGGAGCGGATCAGGCCCAATGGGAAAGGCCGTTGCTCCCTCGTCTTCAAACAAAGCTTTTCACCGGCCGAAGGCCACAGCAGAATCAGCCCATGACGATTCTTCCATTGACTCGCGCGACGCGGTGGCTGGCCCTGGGACTGCTGTGCGGTGCCGGCATGGCGGCGCCTGATCCCCGCAACTTCGCCAACGGCAACCGGATTCCCGTCGAGGGCTATTGCGACCAGCCTCGCATCGTGATCACCCGGGACGGCACCTGGGTGTGCGTCCTCACCACCGGGTCCGGCGTCGAGGGCACCCCAGGCCAGCATGTTGTCGCCACCGCCAGCGAGGACAAGGGCAGGACGTGGTCGGCGCTGACCAACATCGAGCCGCCTGACAAGGATCACACCTCCGCCTACGCGCTGGCCCTCATCACGCCGCAGGACCGGATCTACGCCCTCTACGACTACAACGGCGATGGCATCCGCACCAAACCCGACGGCAAACCGATCCGCGACGACATGCAGGGCTGGTTCTGCTACCGCTTCTCGGATGACAAGGGGAAGAGCTGGTCCAAGCGCTACCGCCTGCCGATGCGCCTGACGGCCGCGGACCGCAATAACGAGTGGCAGGGCAAGCTGCAGATGTTCTGGGCCATCGGGACGCCGGCACTCTTCGACGGCAAAGCCATCTTCGGATTCAGCAAGCTGGGGAAATACATCCTGGAGAACGGCGAGGGCTGGTTTTACCGATCGGACAACATCCTGAGCGAGAAAGACCCGGACAAGCTCGACTGGCAACTACTGCCCGATGGCGATAACGGGGTGCGCCACCCGGACTTCGGCTCCGTGCAGGAGGAGTTCGACGTGGTCCACCTGGAGAAGGACGATTTGATGTGCGTCTATCGCACCACGCAAGGCCACGCAGGCAGCGCCTACAGCCGCGACGGAGGCCATACCTGGACCAAACCAGACATGCTCCGCTACAGCCCCGGCGGACGCATCATGAAAGAGTCGCGCGCCTGCACCAAAATCTGGAAAGCGCGCAATGGCCGTTACCTCCTCTGGTTCCACAACAACGGCACCACCACCTACAACAACGGCCTGAACTCCGGCAGCCGGAACATCGCCTGGCTCAGCGCCGGCCGGCTCAAGGACGGCAGGGTCTCCTGGTCCCAGCCCGAAATCGTGGCCTATGTGGACGGCGGGCTGGAGGGCTGCAGCTACCCGGACTTCATCGAGGACGGCGGGCACTACTACATCTGCGCCACCCAGAAAACCGAGGCGCGCGTGCTGGACGTGGATCCCGGCTTGCTCCAGGGGCTGTGGGACCAGGATCTGCGGCACGATATCGCAACAAACGGCCTGGTCCTGAACCTGTCCGGAGAACAGTGCGCCCCGAAAACCACGGCCCGCGGGCCAAAGCTGGCCCCGCTGTGCGGGGATATCCAACGTCGCAAGTCGCATGATGACTCCGCGGGCGCCTTGACGATTGACGTGGCGGTGCGCTTCTCCGACCTCGCGCCGGGCCAGGTGATCCTCGACGGCCGTGACGATGCCGGGCGAGGCTACGTGCTGCGGACAGGCGACCAAGAAACCCTCCGGTTTGAGATGTGCGATGGCTGGCAGGCGGCCTGCTGGGATTGCGACGCCGGCCTCCTCAAGCCCAACACCCTCCATCATGTCGTCCTGGGGGTGGACGGCCACGCCAAGGTTATTTACTTCGTGGTGGACGGCGCTCTCAATGACGGCGGAACGCAGCGCCCCTTCGGCTTCGGGCGATTCAGCCCGATCTTCAAGGACATCACCGGCGGCAGAACCGTGCAGATCGCCCCTGCCCTGCGCGGCGAGCTGCGGCACGTCCGGATCTACGACCGCGCCCTGCGCACGAGCGAGGCGCTCGGGAACTACCGCGCCACCGCGCCCTGAGCGCCGGGATGCCGCGTTTCGCCGGGAGGCGAATCCGCAACCCGCCCCGGCGTTCACCTGTCTAATGGATAGACAGGGCGGAAATGGCTTGAAATGCCAGGCTGCGGGGGTAGATTGATGGACGACAGTGATTCACCTGATGCAATCATGATCGCGGCTTTCGGACCACCCGGCCAAAAGCACAGAATAGCAATGACAGACCCAAACTGATACGGAGTGAAGATTTCAACCGGCCAGTAACCACCGCACCCACCCATCAAACCAAACAGAAACAAAACATATATGCGTTCCCCAACAAGCAAACCAGGCCTGGCTTCCAGGCTTAAGAGACTATCAGTTCCATGCGCGGCGCTCGCCCTCGCGACCGGGGCCATGAGCGCCTTCGGCGCCGCCCCCACCCTCAGCGAGGTGCCGCCGCTGGGCAGCGATGCCAGCAACGAGGGCCGGTCCATTACCCGGGACGGCAAATATGTGGTGGGCCTTTCCGGGACGACGAGCGGATTCCTGTTCCCTGTCGGCAGCGCGAGTTCGATCTATGTCCTTAGCTCCGACGGTGCGGGCGCGGAAATAGCCAACGGAGTCGGCTACCGCACCGTTCTAGACCCGATCAACCCTCCCACTACCAGAACAGAGCTGATCATCAGCGGGAAAGCCGCAGGTTATGTCACCGAGTGGATGACGCCTGACGGAGGAACCACCTTTGCGGCAAAGCGCCGGAACACCTCCTTCGCCTACAACAACCAGGGCGTGGCAAATCAGCTCGGGGCGAGCCTTGGCTCGGATGCCTATTATGTCACCAGCTATCAAAACATTGCTGGTTACCCCGTTTACCTGGACCAGGGAGCCGGTGCATGGGTAGCAGCAATAACCTACACCAGCAAAGGAATTACTGCTCCTGACAAGTCCGCCATGAACGGTGTAGGCCCGACCGGCCGCGCTGTGGGCTGGCGGGGTGCGAGCGCGTCCACCGGCAAAAACTACATGCTCACTTACAACGGCACCGGCACGCCGGCAAACTCCTTCTTCAACGGCCTGGCAGGCGACCAATACGGGCAGGCCTTCGCAGTCAGCGCCGACGGAAACGTCATCGTCGGCCAGTCCGCGGCGATCACCAACTGGGGAGGGTCAAGATATGCTTATAGAGC
>JAPLUA010000453.1 GCA_026397855.1 Verrucomicrobiota bacterium
AATGCCAGCTCGCGCAGCCGGTTGGCCAGGATGTCGAACTTGAACTCGGTCGTGATGGTGAAGATCGTCGCGTCGGGCTTGAACGTGATCAGCGTGCCGGTGCCATTGGACTTTCCGACGACGGCGAGCTTTTGCGTGGTGACGCCCCGCGCGAACTCCATGGAGTAAACCTTGCCGTCGCGAGACACCTCGACCTTGAACCAGTCCGAGAGGGCGTTAACGCACTTGGCGCCGACGCCGTGCAGGCCGCCGGAATACTTGTAGGCTCCCTGCCCGAACTTGCCGCCAGCGTGCAGGTTGGTGAGCACCAGCTCCACGGCGGGCATGTTCCACTTGGGATGCATATCCACCGGGATGCCGCGCCCGTTGTCGCGTATGGAGACCGAGCCATCCACATGGATGGTGACTTCGATCTTGCTGCAGTAGCCGGCCAGGTGCTCGTCAATGGAGTTGTCGAGCACCTCGAAGACGCTGTGATGCAGGCCTCGCTCATCGGGGTCCCCGATGTACATGCCGGGGCGCTTGCGCACCGCCTCAAGCCCCTCAAGCTTGTCAATTTTTGATGCGTCGTACTTCTCCGGCGCAATGGGGGGCACGGTCACATTTTCGGTCGCTTCAAGCGCGGTGTTTTCATCCATAAATATAAATTGGCGGCCCGGACGGCCTGCTGCATACCAGCAGGAGAATATTAGGAAAAACGGTCTTAAAACACAACCTCCAACTGCGGGGATTTCTGCCCCCCAAATACCATTAGTTGTGGGAGCCCCCACAGCCAAAACCAAGATATTGGGCTTCGAGCCCATTCTCGGGTGCCTTGGGGAAATCGGGGCTTTTCCGCCCGGATTGCAAGCCGATTGCTGCGTCTTTTGTCGCCGGGGTGCTTCTCGTTTCCCGATCTCACGGTGTTGTGGCAGGTTGCCGGCGGGAGGTGGTCCCGGATTATTCTGTTGCCCCGACTCCGTCGCGCTACGAGACTTCGATCGTGGCATCGGCCCCAAAGCCAGTCTTCTCCGTCCAGGTGCGCGAACTCGTCGAGTTCGCCCTGCGCCGCGGAGACCTCGGCGGCGGGCGCGATTTCGTCGGGCGCCACCGCGCCCTCGCCGGCACGCGCGGACACCAGCGGATTCAGCGCTCGCGCCCGGCCGGTTACCAGAAGGAGGTTCCCCTCAGCTTTGATGTCGAAACCCCCGGCCTGGTTCTGCGTGTGCAGGGGCGTATAGACGGGCTCCTCGTCACCCCGCGGAGCGAATGTCCTTGCGAGCCCGGTGACCCTGACGAACCTGCCGGGACGAGCGCTTGCGCGGACGCTCCCCCTTCTCCGGACGCTGCGGATGTGCTGCTGGAGGAGATCAAGACCGTCCGCGGCGGATGGGACGGCGTTGCCGACCCTTTGCATTGGGCCCAGGCCAGGATTTACGCCTTCATCTGGGCCCGCGCCCACGACCTGCCGCGGATACTTATCCAGTTGGTCTATCTCAACCTTGACTCGGGCGGCGTGACCACGTTCCGGGAGTGTTACTCCCTGACTGACCTGTCAGCGTTCTTCCAGGAGGCTACGGCCATTTACCTCGATTGGATCGAGGCTCGCCGCCTTTGGTGCGGGGAGCGTGACCAATCCACGCGCACGCTGAAGTTTCCGTTCCTGCGCTACCGCCCGGGCCAGCGCCAGCTCGCGGTCGCTGCGTATCGCGTGCTCGCGCGCGGCGGGCGCCTCTTCCTCGAAGCCCCCACCGGCATCGGCAAGACCGTGTCCGTGCTCTTCCCGTCCGTCAAGGCGCTGGGTGAGGGCAACATCGGGCGAATCTTTTACCTGACTGCGCGCACGGTCGGCCGCGCGGTCGCAGAAAAGGCGCTGAGCGACTTGCGCGCGGCGGGGTTGCGCGTGCGATTTCTCACCCGCACTGCGAAGGAGAAGATCTGCGCGCAGGAAGGCCATCCGTGTGACGCGGTGGCGTGCCCTTTGGCTTGCGGCTACTATGACCGGCGCATGCCGGCCATGCACGACGCCCTGGCGCGCGAGGAGATCACGCGCCCGGTGCTCGAAGCCGTGGCCCGCGAACACCGGGTCTGCCCTTTCGAGCTTTCGCTGGACCTGTCTTCCTGGGTGGATGTGGTCATCTGCGATTATAATTACGTCTTCGATCCCAGGGCCTACCTGCGGCGCCACTTTGACGATGGCCCCGGCGATTGCGCATTCCTCGTGGACGAGGCCCACAACTTGGCCGACCGGGCGCGCGACATGTTCTCCGCCGATCTCGACGTGCGGGAGATCGAGGAGGTCCGCCGCGCCATCAAGGGAGCCGTCCCGCGTTGCGCCAAGGCTCTCACCAGGCTTGCTTCGACGATGCGCAAGCTTTCAGGGCAGGCGGCCGCGACTGATGGGCCCCCGGAGCTCGGCGCCTCTTGCGCCGAGCTTGACCTTTTCGCGCCAGGGAGCGGGGCAGGGGACTTGCGGGCCGTTTTCCCGGCCAACCATAATCCCCCTTGCCCGGGCCCGCCAGCGGCCTCCCCTTGCCAACCGGGGGCCGAAGCCGCCGATGGGACGCCCGCCCCCGGCCCCCCCGCCGAACTTGTGCAGCCGATCGAGAACGCGCTCATGGAGGCCGAGATCTGGCTTGCCCGCAACCAGCAGGCCGGCTTCCGCGAAAGCCTGCTCGAACTCTACTTCCGCCTCTACTCTTTCCAGCGCGTGGCGCAGCTTTGCGACAATCGGTTTGTAACCATCACCGGGGGAGTAGGCGTCCCTGCCGGCAAACCCCTCATTCAACGAGGCCCTGCGCCATCGTCTCCGACAGGGATGCTGGCGTTCCGGGGCGCGTTGCCGGTCCGTGTGCGGTTGTTCTGCCTGGACCCTTCCTTTCTGCTCCGGCAGGCGCTGGGGCGGGGCAAGGCCGCTATCTTCTTCTCCGCCACCCTCA
>JAPLUA010000408.1 GCA_026397855.1 Verrucomicrobiota bacterium
ATGCCGGAAGCTGAGCGCCTGAAGGGGCGCTATGCCAAGTTCCGGGCGTTCGGCCATGTTGCTGAAAAACAAGAGGCCGCAACGGAAAAGGCCGAAGCCTAAAGCCACGCCCGGCCCGCACTCGCTCGCCATGCTTTACCCTCTGACTTTCCACCCTATCTTCAAGGAGCGGGTCTGGGGCGGACGCAACCTGGAGCGGCTCTATGGCAAGGCCCTTCCACCGGGTGTGCCGATTGGGGAATCATGGGAAATCAGCGACCGGCCCGGCGACGCCTCCGTGGTGGCCAATGGCCCACTGGCAGGCAAAGATCTGCGCTGGCTGATGCTGAACCATGGCCAGGAACTGCTGGGATCCGCCCGGGCAGAAGCCGGACGATTCCCCTTGCTGATCAAGATTCTCGACGCACAGGAGACTCTTTCGGTCCAGGTCCATCCCCCGGCGGACAGGGCGGCCAGCCTTGGCGGCGAGCCGAAGACGGAGATGTGGTATGTCGCCCACGCTGCGCCGCAGGCCGAACTCTATGTCGGGCTGAAGCAGGGGGCCACGCGCGCGGAATTCGAGCAAAGGCTCCAGGATGGAACCGTGGCCAACTGCATTCATCGCATCAGCGTGGGGCCGCGCGATGCCATTTTTCTGCCGAGCGGTCGGGTGCACGCGCTCGGCGCCGGACTGGTCATCTTCGAGATCCAGCAGAACTCGGACACCACTTACCGGGTGTTCGATTGGAACCGGGTGGGGCTGGACGGCAAACCCCGCGAACTGCACATCCCGCAATCGCTCGCCAGCATAGACTTCAGCGATTTCGAGCCGGCGCTCATTCCGCAGGGCTCAGCAGGGGCGGGGCCACTCAGATCGAGCCCGCTGGTTCAGGATTCCCTGTTCACCGTCGAGGCATTGGAAGCGGATGAAGGTGCCAAAGTGCCGCTTGAGCCCCGGCGCCTGCAAATCGTTTCGCTGCTCGCCGGGCAGGCACGGGTCGCCGATGGGCGGGAGAGTGTTACGCTTTCAGCAGGGCAGTTTTGCCTGGTCCCAGCCTGCCTTGAGCAAGCGGCCCTGCATGCCGGAACAGCGGCCAGATTCCTTCGCGTCGAGGTGTGAGACGATTCATCCAAAGCTGGCTGATCAACACCCTGGCCGTCTTAATGGCGGGGTATCTCGTGCCGGGGATCACCCATCAAAGGCCGATGGATCTGTTTGTAGCATCGCTCCTGCTTGGGATATGCAATGCGGTGCTGCGGCCCATCCTCATGCTGCTCACCCTCCCGCTCCTGATCTTTACCCTCGGCCTCTTCCGCTTTGTCATCAACGGCCTCCTGCTTTACCTCGTTGGCTTCGTGCTACAGCCCCAATTCAAGGTGAACGGCTTCTGGGACGCTTTTTGGGGCGCGCTGGTTATCAGCCTGGTCTCATCGGTTCTGAACGTTCTGACCGGCACAAATCGCGTGCGGGCCAGCGTGCAGCGTGGCGGGCGCCGACCCGGCTCCGAGCCCGCTGGCCGCGGCCCCGTGATTGACGTTTGAATCCTGGCAAACCGTCTCCCGGCCCCGGGGTGCTACCCGGCGACCCGATAGGCGGCTCGCAAGGTCGCAATTCCCTGCGCCAGGAAATCCCGCTCGAAATCGGTCAGCAGGCCACAAAGGCTGTCGGGCGTTTCCACCGGGCAAAACATCGGGCTGCCTGCAAACACGGCGACCATCTGTTCAAAATAGTTCTGATCGTCCGTGCGGAGGTAAACCGTGCCGGACGGGAGGAGCGCCTGGGCGGCCAAGGTGGGAAACCGCTCGTTGACGAACCGGTTCCGCAAATGCTTCCGCTTCGGCCACGGGTCAGGAAAGTAAACGTGCAGCGCCGCTGCCGATCGCTGCGGCAGGAGGTATTCAAGGAAATAAGAGGATTCAATGCGAACCCCGCGCAGATTCGCCAAGCCGGCGGCCCGCCCCTTGCGGTCCAGTTTCCGGATACGCCCGAGCAATCGCTCAACGCCGATGAAGTTACGCTCGGGGCATCGCCGGGCATATTCCACAAGGAACGAGCTGTCGCCGCTGCCCAACTCCACCTCGATCGGTTGGTTTACGGGAAAGAGCTTCGCCACATCAATCCGATCGAGGATTGAGGGCAATGGATAGACCAGGCATGAAGATCCGGAACTCACTGCTATCTCTGGTTGCATGCGCCATTTTACCCCATAACCTGCTCGGATCGCAATGAAGGAGGAAGGCTCGAACCTCGGCCGACCCTTGCTGAAGGGGACGCCTACCCCATCGGCCCTAAAGCTACTTCGTGGCAACACTCAGCCTGATAGGTGCCCCGGATCAAGGTGCGGAGACTTTTTGGATTTACGGAAGTTTACCGGCCTTAAGCTTTCAACTCATGTGCACGGGACTAAGACGATGGTCGGGGCGGTGAGATTCGAACTCACGACCTTCTGAACCCCATTCAGACGCGCTACCAGGCTACGCTACGCCCCGAACCATGTCGCCGGTCCAAACGCCGGCAACGACGATTACAATACTCAACCCCTTGGTGGAGTTCAAGGGCCAATCTACCGAATTTTGCCATCCTCGGGTAACAGTTACTTTTGGCGCACGGCGCCAGGAGCCTC
>JAPLUA010000596.1 GCA_026397855.1 Verrucomicrobiota bacterium
AACAACGGATTCGTGATTATCTTACGCATAGATTTGTTATGCCTAATACCTTGCACAGATGCTTACGCAGCGCACCAGATTATCTGTGGCCCGGGAATGCCCGTGCGCATCTTGGATTTTTCCAAAACCACCACACTGGGCAATTGGAGCGCGGACATTCTTGTCCGCTCCCGTAGCGCAGTCACCCCCCGCAAGCGGACAAGAATGTCCGCGCTCCGAAAAATCGAAGATGCGCATGGAATGCCCTGCGGGCGCCTTGACGGAACTCAGCGGTTACTTCCAAGCCAAACGATAGGCAACGCCGGGCTCCAGGGCGACGGGCCGGGCGCCGATTTTGAAGCCAGCTCTCGACCGCCAATTCTTACCCGGTTCTCTCGCTGCGCGGGCACGCTTTGTCCGCATCCGGACACGGTTTGTCCGGGAATAGGGGGTGAAGGCCGGCGCCATAACCACGCCGGCCGAAGAAAGCGAACAAAAGATGAAAACAGACCTGCAAAACAATGACTGCAACGAGCCGCCCCGGTATGTCCTTCGCCGGGAACTGGGCTATTGGAACCTCACCTTCGAGGGCCGGGAGGCGATCTTCAAACACGAGCGGGGCGCGCTCTACGTCGCCAGCCTGCTGCTCGACCCGCCGCGGGAACCGATCCACGCCGTGGCCCTGGCGCTGAAGGCCAGGAACATCGCGGGCTATGCGCCCGGCACGGCTGAAATCGTGCAGGAACGGAACCTGGGGCTGGACGACGCCGCGGCGATCCGGGCGCTGTGGCGACGGCAGCGGGAGCTGGAAGCGGTGATGGACGATCCGCAGCAGATCGAGCCGGTGAAGGCCGAGGCGCTGCGCGAGTTCGAGGAGGTCAGCGACTACCTGCGCAAGAGCCCGTGGCGCGGCCGGCACTCGGCCGGGCGGTGCGTGAGGGCGGTGAGCGCTGCCATCAAGCGGCTGCACGCGCGCCTGGCGCAGGCTACGGATGCGGAGGCCAGGCCGCATCCGGTGCTCCAGGCATTCGCCCGGCACCTGCATGAGTACCTGCTGGTTCCTTCCGGCCGCGGCGGAGGCCTTGCCTGGGCCAGGGCTTTCGGGTCCGTGAGCGGCTGCTTTGTTTACCAGCCGCCCCGGGGAATTATTTGGAAAAATATCGCCGCCTGTTACCACGGTAACACGTTTTGTGGACCTATAAGGGGTGAATGAAGATGGAATCCAAATTGGCGCGCGCAACATTGTCGGCCCGGCACGGTTCCCACCGGCGGGCCACGCGCGCCGTTCCATCCTCAAGCAAACAAACCTAGAAAGAAAGAACAGTAACAAGTATGAAAATCCTCGACATCCCGCAGTCAGGCAAACGCGGCGTCAACGTCTCGCAGCAGGGACACAACGGCCAGATCAGCCGGGCGCTCGCCATCCCCTCAAACCCGCGAACCAGGGCGCAGTTGCTGGTGCGCAACCACATGGCATCCGTGGCCGCAAGCTGGCGGACTCTCAGCCAGGATGAGCGCGACGCCTGGACGGCGGCCGCCACCCAGGTCAAGTCCCGGTCGCGCCTCGGGCAGTCCGGACCGCTCAGCGGCTTCCAGTTGTTCTCCAAGATCAACTGCTCGCTGCTCGCCATCGGCGGTGACGAAGTGACGGCTCCGCCCGAAGCCCCCAGCTTCGAACTGCTGCCCGTGACCGGGCTGGCCATCACCAACACCGCCGGCGCCGTCACCCTCAAGCTCGCCACCACGGGCACGCCCGCCGATGGCTCAATGCTGCGGGGTGCCCCGCCGGTCAGCCAGGGCCGGGGCCGCTCGCCCGGCATGGTGTTCCTCGGCACGCTGGACGCGCCGGTGAACAACGCGATTGACATCTCGACCGCCTACAAGGCCAAGTACGGCTCGCCGCCGGCCGGCTGCAAGGTGTTCGTGCGCGTCAACCAGAACATCAACGGCTGGGAGGACATTCCGTCCGAGTTCTCCGCCATCGTCCCGGCTGCCAGCTAAATGAGCGCTTCGGGCCGGGCAGGTCTTCCAGGCGTCTCAGCGCCGCCCCGAGGGGCGGCCAGTGAGCGCTGCGCAACCTGCCCGGCTCCCCGGGCGCCGGACATGACCGATCACCATTCCACCATCTATCCATGAAGACTCTTGTTTCACTCCCGTCGCGGTGCGAGATTGACCTCCCGCCGCGCTACACCCGCAACATTCTGCTCGCAGCGGCGGCCGCGCTGCTGCTCGCAGCCGCCATCTCGCTCACGTCCTGCGCCAGCACTTCCGCCGGCCTGCACCGTGAGCAGGTGATCTATTCCGCAGGCACCAACGCCGTGAGCCAGCTCCAGACGCTCGTGCCTTACGTTCCCGCGCCCCTCAACACGCCCGTCGAGGCGGCGCTGGCCCTGGCGACTGCCGCCCTGGCCTTCTGGAACAGCCACCAGCAGAGGGCCATCTCGGCCCTCAAGAACGGAGGATCCTCCCCCGCCACCGGCCCGGCTTCACCCACAAGCCAGGGCTGATCAAAAACAGCCCGGGGCGCGGGAGCGCCGATCGCTCCCGCGCCCTCCTCCTGCGCCATGCCAGCCTCGCTCCACATGAAGACCCCGACGCCCCGGATGAAAGCCGAAGGCCGGGAGTCTCGCATACAAAATGAACGTGCATTGTTCGGACCACGGCGTCTATGCTCGGGACTGACAACTGAATACCTATGACGCACGCGCATCAGTCCTCCCGCCGGCAGTTTCTTCGCCGCTCATCCATTGCCCTGGGATTCACGCTGGCAGCGCCCAGCCTGGTCCCCGCCTCCGCCCTTGGCCGCGGCGCCACCGCTCCCGGCGAACGGATCAACATGGGATTCATCGGCGTCGGCGGACAGGGGGGCGGCCATCTGCTGGGGGGCGCCTGGACCTACGTGCCCGGCGGCTATGTCGCGCGCGAGGATGTCCAGGTGCTCGCGGTCTGCGATGTGCGGAAGGAACGCCGCGATCACGCGCGCGACCGGTGCAACCAGGTTTACGCCGACAGGCTGGGCCGGGCCGGCTACAACGGCGTCCAGGCTTACAATGATTTCCGGGAAGTCCTGGCCCGCCCGGACATTGACGCGGTGCTGATCGCGGTGCCGTATCACTGGGCGGCGCTGCTGGCCACGATGGCTGCGCGCGCGGGCAAGGATGTTTACTGCGAAAAGCCGATCGCCATCACCGTGCGCGAGGGACGGAACCTGGCAGACACCTGCAAGCGCTACGGCCGCATCTACCAGGCGGGGATGCAGCAGCGATCCGAATACGGCGGCAAGTTTCGCCTGGCCTGCGAGCTGGTTCGCAATGGCCGCATCGGCCAGCTCAAGGAGGTCTATTCCTACCGCCAGCCGGGGGCGTTTTACCCGCGCCCCTGGACCTCGGACGAAACCAAGCCCGTCCCCCCGGGGCTCGACTGGGACCTGTGGCTCGGGCCGCTCCCCTGGCGACCTTACGGGGGGGAAACCGGGCACGCCCTCTCCGGCTGCTTTATCGGGGATGTGAACTGGAGCCCGCACCATTACGACATCATTCAGTGGACGATCAATCCCGATCCCCGGGCACCGATCGAGGTGTCCTATGAGAGCAAGGACGGGAAGCCCGAAAACGCCATCATCCATCATCGCTACTCGAATGGAGTGCAGGTCCACTCCATCCCCTACCCCGGCGAACCGGTGGGCAACGAGGGCGGCGCCTGTTTCGTGGGGACTGAAGGCCGGAT
>JAPLUA010000611.1 GCA_026397855.1 Verrucomicrobiota bacterium
GAGCAGGTGAATGCGAAAGATCTCGGCCCGCTCCTCGTCCGAGGGCAGGTCCACATAGAAAATCTCGTCCAGGCGCCCCTTGCGCAGCAGCTCCGGCGGGAGCTGGGAGACATCGTTGGCGGTAGCGACGACGAAGACCGGCGCGCTCTTTTCCGACAGCCAGGTCAGGAAGGTGCCAAAGACGCGGGCGGTGGTGCCTCCGTCCGTGGCGCCCGAACTCTGCGAGCCGACGAAGGCCTTGTCAATTTCATCCACCCAGAGGACAACTGGGGCGATGGATTCGGCCACGCTGATGGCGCGGCGGACGTTCTCCTCGGACGAACCGACGAGGCTGCCGAACATGCGGCCCATGTCGAAGCGCAGCAGCGGCAGTTGCCACAGCCGGGAGACGGCCTTGGCACAGAGGCTCTTGCCGCAGCCCTGCACCCCGAGCAGCAGGATCCCCTTCGGCGAGGGCAGGCCGAACGCATGGGCCTCCGCGGTGAACGCCACGACGCGCTTGTTCAGCCAGTCCTTCAGCACGGACAAGCCACCGACACTGGTGAAGTCCTCCTCGGCGGCGTAATACTCGAGCAGCCCGCTTTTGCGGATGATCTGCTGCTTCTCGGCGAACACCTCGTTCACGTGGTCGGCGCTCAGGCGTTGGTTCTTGACGATGATCTTGGCGAACACGTTCTCCGCCTCTCCCAGCGTCAGACCGAGCGCGGCTTGCAGCAACCGCTCCCGCCCCTCGTCGTCCATCTCGATTTGCACCTGCTTCGAGCCGCGGAGATCCTCGATGATCTTGTCGAGCATCGCTCCCAGATCCTCCTTGGACGGCGGGAGGAAATTGATGACCGTGATTTCCTTGTCCAGCTCCGCCGGGATTTCCATCACCGGCGAAATCAGCACGATGGTCTTGTAGCTGTTCTTGAGATGGAGCGCGATGTCCTTGAGCCGGCGGATGACGGCAAAGTTGTTGCGGGTGAGGAACGGGTGGAAGTCCTTGAAGAGGAATATGGCGGGCTCGACCTGGTCAATGACCATGTCCAGAGCGGACAGGGGATCCTTGGTGGCCGGGCTGCGGCTCTTCTGGGATTGGATGGACGCGCCCGCGGGCACGATGCCCGAGCTGTAGGTCCACTCGAAGACTTTCTTCTGCCGCTTGGCAGCAATCTCCACGAGGATGTTCTGGACGCGCATCTCCTCGCTCGTGATGATGTAGAGGATCGGATAGCGGGCGCGGATGAGGATTTCAATCTCAGTCTGGAAGTTCAAGGGCGAGAGGGGGTAAACAGTTTAAATGGAGTGCTTGGCCGGAGCAGCCGCGCCGAGGCCGACTGGCGGCTTGCGGTTGCATCGGGCACGAGCGCCGAAGGTTTCATCCTGCGGGTTCAGTTGGTGCAGAACAGTGGCCATACCCGGGGTGAGATTATGGGCCAAAACCGTGCCGTCGGACAGGATTAAAATGTCGGTGGTGAGCGGCCGGCGGGGGGCGCCTTCACAAGCGGCAGGGACTCCTGGAATGCGGCTCGCCTGGCTCATGGGATCAGGTTCAGGCCCAATGCTTCGGCCAGTTGAAGGGCGCGTGCGCTTTCGGCCTGGGGAATCGTCCGCCGCAGTTCGGGATGCCGGTCCGCTTGCCAGGCGGGCCAGAATGCCGGACGCAGGCTGACTTTTACCCCCGGTAACTCGCTCGCCAGCCACTCGGCCACGGGACGCCAGCAACATTCCAGATGGCCAGGCATCAGCAGGTGGCGCACGATGAGTTCGGCATGCTCGCCGGCCCAGAGCAGATTCTCCCGCGCAATTGCGCCGTAGTCGCAAATCCCGGCCAGGCGCCCGGCGCACCGGTCATTGCCAAACTTATAGTCGGCCAGCCAGACGTCGAACAGGCCGTCCAGCCACTCCCGGGCCCGGGCCGACCCGTGGGCATTGGTCTTCCAGACCAGCCTGGCGGCGGCAGGCATGGCGGCAACGATTTCCAGCGCCGTCGGCAGGTGGACGGTCGGCTCGCCACCAAGGATCATTACCGTGCGCGCGCCGTCGGCCCCTGCGAGTTCCAACTGGATTCCCCAGTGAGGCAGAAGTCGCAGCGCAAATCGCACCCACTCAGCGCGATGGCATAGGTTGGGATCAGGTCCAGTTCATCCCCCACTTCGACCTGGGCCGAGAAAACCCTCGCATCCGCTCCCGCCTGGCAACGACCCGGTTCGCCGGCCAGCCGATTCACGCCGCAGTGATGCCCGCACAAATCGCACTTCGCCAGCCCCGCCCGGGCGGCGACTGCGCGCACGCGCGCAAGCTGCACACGGGACAACGCACCGGCAGCCGGACGTTCAAGCAAAGCCCCATTCACAGCTCGAGCCGGGCCATGCGCTCCGAATCCACGACCTGGCTGCGCCGGTTCAGGGCAGACTTGCCGCGCAGGAAAAGGTAGAGCCACCCTACCACGCCGCCGCACATCATGGCGAGCGTCACCAGCCAACCCAGGCAAAACAAAGAGACCAGGAACTCGATCACCCCCACCAGGATCGCCGCCTGCCGCACCGACATTTCGCCCACCCCCAGCAGAATGAGCCGTTCACTCCCATAG
>JAPLUA010000621.1 GCA_026397855.1 Verrucomicrobiota bacterium
GCGCGGTTCGGCATCAAGGACATCATCCTGCCCGAGCAGAATCGCTCGGATTGGAGCGAGGTGCCCGAGGAGGTCCGCGACAAGCTCAAGGTCCATTTCATCCGTCACGTCACCGAACTGCTGCCGCTGGCCTTGCGGGCGAACTGAGCGAGGAATGGAGAAGGCAGAATGAAGAATGAAGAAAGAAGGCCGACGGCCCAAGCGCGGACCGCAACCCCAAGGCGAAGAGGTTCCGCCCACCGCTTGAATCTCGCCCTTCTGCCTTTCGCGATTTCCCTTCTCCTGCTCTTGCCCGGCTTGCCAGCCGTTTCCTATGCCCAGCGCCAGGCGGACCAGCGCCCCCTGCCGATGGAGCCAGCGCAGGCAAAGGCTGAAGCCCGCGTGCTCGTGGCCGCGCTCCTGGCTCAGAAACCGGAGCAATCTTCCACCAACACCGGCCAGGTGCGAATCCGGGACCGCGACGGCAAGGAGGTCGAAATCCCGGCGCGGTTTGAAATCATACGCGCGGCCACCAACTGGTTGAGCGTCTATGAAACCCTGAACCCGGCCGGTGGTTCGGACGGGGCGAAGCTCGTGGTCATTCACGCCGACAACCAGCCCAACCGCTACCGGCTCATTGGACGGGGCAATCCCGCGGCCGCCAATGCCAGCCCCAAAGAGCTGACCCCGGTCCAGACCATGATCCCATTTGCTGGCTCGGATTTCTGGGTGGCTGACCTAGGCCTGGAGTTCCTTCACTGGCCGGAGCAACGGCTGCTGCGGAAGGAAATGCGCCATAGCAAGTTCTGCTCCGTGCTCGAAAGCTCGACCCCGCAGCCTGCGCCGGGCGGCTACTCCCGCGTGGTATCCTGGGTCATTGCCGAAAGCCCCCACGGGATCGTCCATGCCGACGCCTATGACGATCGCAACGAGCTGATCAAAGTTTTCGACCCCGTGAACCTGGAGAAGGTTGGCGGCGACTATCAACTGGCCGAGATGGAAATGCGGAATCGCAAGACCGGATCCCACACCTGGATCAAGTTTGACGTAGCTCGGGAGTGATGGCAGTGCCCGTGACCGCGGGCATATCGCTGGCCACAGGTGACGTGACCGCCGGTCCGGGCGGCAAGTGCCGCCAGATAGTAGCGTAAGCCTCCGGCTTGCGCTCGTCCCGGCAAGCTTCCAGCTTGCCGAACGGAATCAGCACAGCCTGCTTCTGGACCAACCTGGAAGGTTGGCGGGACAAAGCAAGCCGGAGGCTTGCTCTACTACAAGTCGGTGGTGGCGCCCGGATTTGCCTCGGGCCGGATGGCGGCCATTTAGCCGCGTGACATCCCTGGGAAGGCACTGTCTAATCACCAGTGACAACCATTGTGAGCAACTCGGCTGCAGAACGCGGGAGTTCCAGTGTGCCGCAAACCCCGGCGCGGGGGCATGACGCAGCCCCGGCGCCGCATGTCATCCGTTCGGATGCTCCGTTGGATGCCCTGGGGGAATCCGAGTTTGCCGATCTTTACGCCGAACACAACCGGGCGATTTATTACCTGGCGTTGCGGCTGCTCGGTGATCCGCAGAAGGCCGAGGACGCCACGCACGACGTCTTCCTCAAAGCCTTTCGCAAGATGGACCAGTTCCGCGGCGAATCCTCGTGGCGCACCTGGCTCTACCGCATTGCGATCAACCACTGCCGCAACCTGCAGCAAACCTGGAATGAGCGGCACATGCTCAGCAACGCGGACGACGCGGTATGGGAAACCGCTGCCGCCAGGACCGATTCGCCCTTGCGCGTTCTGGAGACCAAGGAGTTGGGCCAGCGCATCCAGCAGGCGCTTGAGGGGCTGCCCCCGGAGTATCGGCTGCTTCTGCTGCTCGTCGCCGATGAGCAACTGAGCTACGAACAGGTTGGCGCGCTCACGGAGCAGACTTCCGACGCCGTGCGCGGCAAGCTGCATCGTGCCCGCAAGGCTTTCACCGTTCTTTTTGGACAGACCGCTTGAGGTGGAATTATGAAGCACCAGACCAAACTTGATTCCCGGGAAGCGCAGCAGGAGCAGCAATCCGACACCCGGCAAGCCCAGCAAACCACCCCCCTTGAGTTTGCGACCCCGGAAGAGTTACTGCGGCACGATGCCCTGCATACGCCGGTGCCGCCGACCATCGCCCACCGGCTGCAAGAGTCAATCGCCAAGAACCCTTCGCCCCCGCCACCCTGGTGGCGGAGGCTGTTGGGCGGCTCCAACCAGTAAAGCTATGAAGACTGTATTCCAGAGATTCTTCTCCTCCCTGCCCGTCGGGGCGCGCCTGCTGGTGCTTGCCTACGCGCTGGGGTTCCCCCTCGCCCTGTTGGGACAATATACCCAGGCTTTTAATCTATACCGCTGGCTGGCCCTGCTCCCTCTCCAGGTCTGGAAAGGCGAAGACTGGGCCTTGGTGACTTATGCCTTTCTGCCCAACGGCATTGTGGACTGGGTCATCAGCCTCTTCTGGCTGGCAACGCTCGTGGCGGTGGTCGGCCGGAACTGGTCCGGTGCTGAATTGTGGGCCTATTGCCTGCTGGCGACCGTTGCCGCGGCTCTGGTGGTCATGGCGTTTCACTCGCCGGCCGGGTGTGGGGTGGTCGGGAACGGCGCGATGATCTTCGCGCTCCTGGCAGCCTGGTACCGGCTCTATGGCCGTGAGCGGCTGATTCTGCTGGGGGTGGGCGAAATGTCGGTGCGGCAGGCGGCGATCCTGGTGGGGGTAATCGAGTTCCTGGTCTCTTTGTTTTGCCTGGGCTGGCTGGTGACGCTCGCCATGATGTGCGGCGGCGTGGTCGGGTGGCTCTACCTTTTCCTGCGCGGCAAGTCCGCCCTGAACCGGCGCAGCCAGGTCGTGGATTCGGAGCGCATGGCCCGGCTCGAACTGTGAA
>JAPLUA010000582.1 GCA_026397855.1 Verrucomicrobiota bacterium
GGCGCGCCCAAGGGCGTGCTGCTGCACGGTCCGCCCGGGTGCGGCAAGACGCTCATCGCACGGGCCATCGCACACGAAACCGAGGCCAATTTCTTTGCCGTGAGCGGGCCGGAAATCATCCACAAATTCTACGGCGAGAGCGAGGCGCACTTGCGCAAGATCTTCGAGGAGGCGTCACGCCAGGGGCCGAGCATCATTTTCCTGGATGAGATTGACGCCATTGCGCCGCGTCGCGACCAGGTGGTCGGCGAGGTGGAAAAGCGGGTGGTCGCACAGCTCCTGGCGCTGATGGACGGGCTGAACAAGCGGCAGAATGTCATTGTCATTGGCGCGACGAACATTCCCAATGCGCTGGACCCGGCGTTGCGGCGCCCCGGGCGCTTTGACCGGGAAATCACGATCCCGATTCCGGATCGCCGCGGGCGGCAGGACATCCTGGAGATTCATAGCCGGGGCATGCCTTTGATGCCGGACGTGGACATGAACCGTCTGGCGGAGATCACGCACGGTTTTGTCGGCGCGGACCTCGAGGCGCTCTGCCGGGAGGCGGCCATGATTTGCCTGCGGGACATCCTGGCCGACCTGGACTTTTCCCTGGCCAAAATCCCCTACGAGCGGCTGGCCAAGCTGGAGGTGAGCATGGCCCATTTCACGGCGGCGTTGCAGGAGGTCGAGCCGTCCGCCATCCGGGAGGTCTTCGTGGAAGTGCCCAATGTGCGGTGGAGCGACGTCGGCGGGCTGGCCCGGCTTAAACAGCGTCTGGTGGAAGCCGTCGAGTGGCCTTTGCGCCATGCGCCCCTGTTCGAGCAGGCGGGCGTCCGCCCGCCCAAGGGCATCCTGCTGACCGGCCCGCCCGGCTGCGGCCAGACGCTTCTGGCCAAAGCCGTCGCCAATGAAAGCCAGGTCAATTTCATCTCGGTCAAGGGCCCCGCGCTGCTGTCCAAGTATGTGGGCGAATCGGAGCGGCAGGTGCGCGATATCTTTCGCAAAGCCCGGCAGGCCGCGCCGTGCATCATCTTCTTTGACGAGCTGGACGCCTTGATGCCCGCACGCGGCGGCGCGGTTTCTGACACGCCGGTCACCGACCGCGTTTTGAGCCAGTTTCTGACGGAGCTGGATGGCATCGAAGAACTGAAGGGCGTCCTGGTGTTGGGGGCCACCAACCGGCTGGATCGGCTGGACCCGGCCGTGATTCGGCCCGGCCGTTTTGACGCCGTCGTGGAAATCCCGTTGCCCGAGGAATCGGAGCGCGCCGACATTTTTGCGGTCCATCTTCGGGGCAAGCCGGTAGCGCGCAATGTGAAGCTCGGCGAGCTGGCGGCCAAAAGCGCAGGCTTCAGCGGGGCCCAAATCGCGTCGGTCTGCAACCTGGCGGCCTTTGCGGCCGTGCGCCGCGCGGTGGCGGATGCCGACGGTCCCGGGGCCAAATCCCCGCCTCTGAAAACGCCGGCGAAGTTGCAGATCGAGCCGGATGACCTGGCGGCGGCGCTGGAAGAAGTGGTGCCCAAGGTATGAACGAAGATGGTCAGAGCGTGTCTTACGTTTACGGTTTCACGCAGGCCGACGTCGCGGGAGGAACCAGCGCGGTAATGACTCAAACTGGGGGTTCCGCCAGCGTCCTCTGTGGCGGGATTGATGAATCGCACCCGCCGCTATTCTGGCAGAGCGGCGAAGTGGCTGCGATTGTGAGCCAAGTTTCCCGGTCTGAGTTCTGCGGTCCGGCAGGCGAGGCAAATCTGCAAGATCTGGTCTGGCTGGCCGCGCGCGCCTGTCGGCACCAGGCCGTCCTGGAGCAGGTGATGCGCCTGGGACCGGTGCTGCCAGCGCGGCTCGGCACGCTCTTTTCCTCTCCGGCAAGCCTGGAGAGCTTCATCCGCAAGCATGAAGCTGCCATAGCGCAGTTTCTGGAGCGTGTGGATGGCCGCGAAGAATGGGCGGTGAAAGGCTTCTTCGATCCGGCGCGCGCCGAGGCGGAGTGGCTGGCCCGGCAGACCGAGGATCCAGGTCCAACCGCTTCATCGCCCGGCATGGCGTATTTGCAGGAACAAAGTTTGCGGATCCAGGCCAAGCGGGCCTTGGATGACTGGCTGGCCGAGGCGTGCGACCACCTCTTGCGCGAGTTGAAACCTCTGGCTTCGGAAATGGTTGCGCGCCGGATTGTAGCACGCGAAACGGAGGATGCGGCGCGGGAGATGGTCCTGAATTGGGCGCTGCTGGTACCGACGGCGGCGGCGGAAGATTTTCGCCGCCGGCTTGAGCGCGCGAACGCGGAACATAATCCCGGCGGCGTAGCCTTCGAAGCAACCGGTCCCTGGCCCCCTTACAGCTTCTGTCCCGTGCTGGAGGCCGAGGCGGCGGTGCCCGATCCAGCCAAAGCGGCACCTTAACTTATGAGCTCGATTCATGCGGATATCAAGCGGCACGCCGGCCTTTACGAGACGCTGTTAAATGCGATTCCGTCGTCGGTGTTGTTGGTCAGCCAGGATCTGCGCATCGCCCTGGCTAGCGGCAACTTCCTGGAGAAGAGCCGGCGCACAGAGGAGCAGACGTTGGGGAAGCGATTGCCGGAGGTCTTTCCGCCCGGGATTCTGGACCACACCGAGCTGGTTCGCCGCATTCAAAGCGTTTTTGACACCAATGAGCCCACCGTCGGCGAAAAGATCACTTACCGCGCACCGGGCGGACTGATGCGGGTTTACTATTACCGCGTCCTTCCCTTGCCTGACCGGGACAAGGTGGAGTTTGCCATCCTGATCATGGAGGACGTGACGGAACAGGAGCGTTTGAGCGCGGACATCCGCCGAACAGAGCGCCACCTGTCCATCGTGGTGGAGAGCGCCAGCGAAACCATTCTTTCGACCGACCCCCGGGGCCGGATTCTCAGTTGGAACCAATCCGCCGAGCAGATTTCGGGCTATGCCAGCCAGGAAGTCGAGGGGCGCTGGCTTTGGGAATTTTGCACCCCGGATCATCAGGCGGACGTGCGCCAGCTGTTTTCCGGACAGAAAGAGGGGAAGGTGGCGCAGCGACTGGAATGGAACCTGGCGACGAAAAGCGGCAAGCAAGTTCCCATTTCCTGGATTTGTTCCACCATGATGGACGACCAGGGCAAGATCATCGGCAATGTGGCGGTGGGGCGGGACCTCACCGAAAGCCGCAAGCTCCAGGCGCAACTGCTCCAGGCCCAGAAGCTCGCGGCTTTGGGGGTAATGGGCGGCGGCATTGCCCATGAGCTGCGCAATCCCCTGGCCATCTGTTCTTCCGCCGCCCAGTTCCTGATGAGGGAGGAAATCACCCCGGAGTTTCGCCGCGAGTGCGCCAGCAAGGTGCAGCAGGGAACCGAACGGGCCTCCGCCATCATCGAACATCTTCTGAAGTTCACGCGGCCCTCTGAGTGGAGCAAGCTTGCAAAGTGCGACCTGCTTGTTGTGCTGCGGGAAACGCTCGACTCGACCGCCGACCAGGCCAGGCTTCAAGCCATTGATCTCACGGCGCAACTGCCCGACGCCCCTATTTTCGTCCACGGCGACTCCCACCTGCTGCACCAGGTGTTCATGAACCTGCACCTGAATGCCATGCAGTCCATGCCCTCCGGGGGTCGGCTCCAGGTGATCGCCACCACAAACCCTCACCAGGTCAGCGTCCAGGTGATTGACACCGGCTGCGGCATCCTCGCGGCGGACCTCGACAAAATCTACGATCCGTTCTACACGAAGTCCCTGGACAAGAAGGGGGTCGGTCTGGGCCTGCCGCTCTGCTACGCCATTGTCAAGCAGCATGCCGGGAGCATTGACGTGGACAGCACGCCGGGACAGGGAAGCACGTTCACCGTGCGATTGCCGCTGAGTCAGGAC
>JAPLUA010000221.1 GCA_026397855.1 Verrucomicrobiota bacterium
AGGGCCTGGTAGATCTTGGTGCGCTCCATCATGCGCCGGGCCAGGGTCGTGTTGAGCGGGGGCAGGGCCAGGGATTTGTCCTTGAATATTTCGACCAGCTGGCCGCCCATTCCGAAGAGCAGCACGGGTCCGAACTGCGGGTCAATGCTGCTGCCCAGGATGATTTCGTAACCCTCGCTGAGCTTGATCATCTTCTGGACGGTGACGCCCTGGAAGTGCTCGGCGCCCTTCTTCTCGGTGACGGAGGTCTTGATGTCGTTGAAGGCCTTGCGGACTTCCGCTTCGTCCTTCAGGTTCAAGATCACGCCGCCCACATCGGTCTTGTGCGTGATGGTCTCGGAGTAGAGCTTCAGGACGGTTGGGAAACCGATCTCCTTCGCGAGCTTGGCGGCGGAGGCCTCGGTCTTGGCGACCTTTGTCACCACGGTCGGAATGCCGTAGCAGGTCAGCAGATCCTTGGACTCGGACTCGGTGAGGATGGTACGCCCGGTCTTTTTGACGGACTCGATCAGGGTATGGGCCTTGGCGCGGCCCGATGCGAGATCGGCGGGGTCGGCGGTGGGCTCCGGGGTCTCGTAGAGCGCGCGGAGGTTCTCCGAATACTGCCACATGGAGGTGAACACGGTGGCGGCAGTGTCCGGGTAGGCAAAGGTGGGGATCTCCGAACGGTTGAGAATCGCCTCGCCCGCTGCGACTTCATCGCCGCCCATCCAGCTCGCCAGGACCGGTTTGCCTTCGATGTGGCCGAACGCCTTGAGCTTCTCGGCGGTGCTGGTGGCATCGGTCATGGCCTGCGGCGTCAGAATCACCAGCAGACCGTCGCTGTTCGGGTCGCGGCCGGCGATCTCAAGCGTCTTGGCAAAGAGCTCGGCGCTGGCGTCGCCGATGATGTCGATGGGATTGTTGTGGCTCCAGACCGGGGGGAGGAACTTGTTAAGCTCGTCCATGGTCTCCTTATGGACCTCGGCCAGGGCGCCGCCGGAAGTGAGGAGGGCATCGGTGGCCAGCACGCCCGGGCCGCCGGCGTTGGTGATGATGGTGAGGCGGTTGCCCTGGGGCCGGGGCTGCTTGGAAAGGACTTCGGACATGTAGAACAGGTCGGAAATCTTGTTCACGCGCAGCACGCCGCAGCGCTTGAAGGCGGCTTCGAGGACATCGTCAGAGCCGGTGAGCGAGCCGGTGTGGGAGGCGGCAGCCTTGGCGGCGCCCTCGGTGCGGCCGGGCTTGATGACGATGATGGGCTTGGTGAGCGCCACCTCGCGGGCCGACGACAGGAAGGCGCGGGCGTCGCCGATGGTCTCCATGTAAATGACGATGCTCTTGGTGTTGGGATCATCGCCGAAGTAGCTGATCAGGTCGCCCCAGCCGACGTCGAGCATGGAGCCGATGGACACGAACGCGCTGAACCCGACCATTTCGCGCAGGGACCAGTCGAGGACGGCGGTGCAGAGCGCGCCGGACTGGCTGATGAAGGCGACATTCCCGCGCCGGGCGATGCCGGCGGCAAAGGTGGCGTTGACGCCGCTGATGGGGTTCATGACGCCGAGGCAGTTCGGTCCGACCAGCCGCATGTTGCCGCGGCGGGCGTGCGCCAGCACCTGCCGCTCCAGTTCAACTCCCGCCGGACCGGTCTCCTTGAAGCCCGCCGAAATCACTACCGCGCCCGGGATGCCCAGATCAGCCGCTTCGCCGATGATGCCCGGGATGATCGCCGCCGGGGTGGTGACCACCACGAGGTCGGGCTTCTCCGGCAGGTTGGCCAGCTTGGGATAGGCCTTGATGCCGAGCACGCTGGGGCGGGTCGGGTTGACCGGATAGATCGGCCCGCCGAACGGCGTGTTCATCAGGTTCCACAGGACGGTGCGGCCGACGCTGCCGACCTTCTCGGTGGCGCCAACCACGGCTACGGATTTCGGCGCGAAGATGAAATCCAACGGGTGGTGGTCAGTTTGACGGCCGGTGGCGGTGAAGGGCTTTTGGATGGTGGACGATACAGGTGTGCTCATTAGACAATTCTTCTATGCGGACCTGGGCCCGCGGGTTTCATTAGTCGTGACAAAAGGAAGGCAAGGCACGCGTCTCATGGCGGCATTCGCGCCGGCAATCGCCGGAAGCCCCGTGGTCCTACCGGACCCCCCGGCGCTCAAGGCAAGCCCAATCCCCCGAACTCGTGGCAGGTGCCTGCCGTCCGTGAACTGCTTCCGCGATGATGTGCGTGTACTCATCCTGCGTTCCTGCCAATATGCCGGGGAGCTGCGCGGCAGACTTCACCGGCTTTGGCAAAAGTTCACCCTATTTTGCAGGGCCAGGAATCCATTAGGAAAGCACAATCAGCCGGGCGACGGGCAATACTTTGCTTACTGACAAGCCAGCGGGATAGACAACACTGGGGAGCCCCTCTCCCCGACCCCACTGTTGTTGAATTAAGGCAGAAAGGGAGCGTGGCGTGGCCCTCGGGGGAGGAGAGGGACTGGAGTTTGGACATTTCCGGCAGAGCTTTATCCTGAAAGGATGCGATCACTTAGCCCAGGGTTGCGCGCCGCGCGCTACCCTGGGTGTGTGTCGGGTGTGGGAATCAACCCTGAAAGGGGTTGCATCGGTCTTTTCCTTCACGGTCGTCAATCGCACTTTGGTGGAGAAGACCGTATGCACGAGAATCCTGACCAGCGATTGCGGTA
>JAPLUA010000267.1 GCA_026397855.1 Verrucomicrobiota bacterium
AATTCGCCCTGCGCGGGCCGGATCGAGACGTAGTGCGCGCCTTCGATGACCCCGGCGGCGGGCACGTAGAGCTGGGAGATATCGGCGTAGAACACCGGCTTCTCGCGCTTTACATCCCGGCTACGCGGCTTCCATGCGATGCGGGTATCCTGCGCGGGCGAGAGGACCAGCGTGGCCACGGTATTGCTGCCGGCGGTGTCGCGCTGGATGGCGACCGCCTGCGGCGAGAGGACGTCCACGTCGAGGTTGACGAGGGTGAGGCTGAGGCGGTTGACGATGCCGAAGGGCACGGGCAGCACGATGCTGCTTTCGCTGTCGGCCCTGCTCACCGGCAGCTCGTAGCGCACGTTGATCTCGAAAGCGCCGCTCCTCTCCGCGAGCAACTGCCGGGCGGCCCGCGAGCCCACCGGGGCCTGGAGAAGCTTGAGGGCATTGGTCGGGTAGTCGAGACGCGTCAGGACGGTCGGCTCGAAAAGCAGAGGGAGCATGTCGCCCTTCTCGGCCTGCCAGCGCACCTTCGCTGTCGCCAGCGCGAACTTATCCTCGACACGGATCTCCTGGATGACCGAATCAGCCACAGCCGGCGCTTTGGCCGCCAGCACCGTTTTTGAGCCGGCCGAAGACGCCGTCACGCAGCCGGTGCCACACCAGCTCAGCCAGGCCAGCGCTCCTACCAAAAGAGCGGTGACCGTCGGCGGCTGGCCGGACAGCGGTTCGCACGGCAATTGCCCGAGCCGGCGCAGCGCGGGGATGACGACCTGCAACAGCAGGAACCCGGCGAGCACAGCGAGGAAGATCGGCGCGCCGTTCGGATAGCGCAGGGCCGCCCACGCCAGCAGCGTCCATCCGGTCAACCGGCCGAGTGTCCTCGAGCCCGGGCGATGGGCGATCCAGCCATAGACCCACACCGCCAGCGCCGCCAGCACAGGCCAGGCGTAACCGGCGAAGCCCAGCACCGATGGCTCGTCGGCGAGGTTGGCGACCTCGACCGTCAAGGCGCTGCCGGCCTGTTGCACGGGGGCAAGAAGGGTCACGTCGCGCGGCACGGTGCGCGCCTGGCTCCGCGCCAGGTCGCCGAGGAAAAGGAAGGCAATGACCGCCAGTAGAACACAGAGAACTCCAAGCAGGGTGCCCGAGTAGTGGCGAGAGCTGCGCCTGTAAACCCCGCTCTGAATCGTCCAGCGCCAGGTCGTCGCCGACAGCCCCACAAAGCCCAGCGCCGCCAGCAACGCGATCAGGGCGCTGCCTCTCTCGGACCCGGTAAACATCCGCGCCAGCCCCACGAAGCCGGAGATGTCCGGAATGCCGCCCACCGGCGTGAGCGAGCCGCGGCGATAGACGAGGCGCTGGCCCGTGTCGGGCTCCAGCTTCCACTCGGCGAGCATCACGGGGGCATTGACGATGGGCGCGGCCACGGTGACAAGTTTCGGATCGTTGGTTCCGGCCAGCTTCAGGTCGAGCGTCAGCACGGCGTTTGGGTCCGCGCGTTGCGGGAGGGGAATGAGGTTCGCCTGCGCGTCGGTAACAGGCACGACGGAGGCGCCGTTGACCGCCGCCGACCACAACTGCGTGCCGGGCGGCAGCGTGAGGCGGAAGTGCGGGTTGCCGCGGTTCTTGACGAAGTAGCGCACGTCGGTCAGCGCCTGTCCCTCCTTGGAAATGTGCGTGGTAAGCGAGGCGCGATCCACCACCTGGCTGAGCGAATCGCCCTGCGCCAGCGGTGTCAGCGCGAGCTTGAGGTCGAACGGCCGCGACGTGTAGCGATAGGCGGCCAGGAGCGGCGCGTCGAAGAAAAGGCGGTATTCGGGCGGCACTTCGCCGGTTTCGAGCGGGAGGAGGCTTGGGGAGACCGTGCCCGGTTTCACCTGGAACTGGTAGGCGCTGATAATGAGCGTGTAGCCCTGTTCGGATTGCGCATCGAGCGGGCGCGCGCCGGCGAAGGTGAGCGTTTCGCCCTGTGCCTTGAAGGGCCGCTCATAAGTGGCCAGCAGGGTGTAGGCGCCCGAGATCGGCGTGTGCAGTTGCACGACGTAGCCACCGTCCGTCTTCTGCCAGTTGCGGATGTCTTTGCCGATGAACTCGACATTGAAATACTCGCCGGACAGCTCGACCTTGAACGCCGAGACCGGGGCGCCCGAGACCACGTAGTTGATCAGGCTGCTCCCGTAAGCGATGCCCTCGCCGATGGAGAAGATGTTGAGCGCATCAGCCTGCACGGTCTGCGGCAGGCGCTCGACCCGGAAGGCGGCCTGCCAGGCGGCGTCGCTGATTCGGAAAGCGGCCTGGATGCCGGCGACTTTGCGCGGAAAGAAGGCCGTGGTAATCTCCGTGAGGCCCTGCGTACGCTCGGCCGTGAGGCGAAAACCCGCGTCCGCCGCCACCGCCAGGTTGCCGCGGACCGACTTGGCTTTGACCACTTCGATGCGGGGCAAGGTCCACGCGGCCGCGCCCAGCGGCTTGTTACGCTCGAGGCGAAGCTGCACCAACTGGCGGCCGGAAACCGGCTGCCCGTACACCAGCCGCAGCTCGCTTTCGGCCTGGTCGTCCGGCTCGCGCAGGAAGTAGTCGCTGAGCCCGGAGGCGTTGAGCCGCGCGACGGCATAGCCCCGTGGCACACGCAGCAGCAGCTCGCGCAGGGGCGCCTCGCGGATATCCAGCTCGATCTCGCTCTCAATCGCCAGCTCGTTCTCGCCCAGGTTATAGGCCACCACTTGCGACACGCTCAGCTCGGGCAGGATCTGGTCCGCCTGGAGGCGCAGGGCGAAGTCCGCGCCGGAGAACCGATAGGCAAACCGCTGGCCGCCCGTCGCCCGCAGCACCGCTCGGGTGGCGTCGCTCTCGGGGAATTGTTCGGGCGAGATCTGCGACAGCCCGCTGGCCTGCGCCACCTCGAGCCGGACCGCGCCGTCGTTGACGATGCGGATGTAGCCGGCAAAGCGCGTCGCGAACTCGGGCCGCAACTGGATGGCATCGGCCGACTGCGGGAACGCGCCCAGCGGGGTCTGCATCTGTACCTGCACGGAGAACTGGTCTTTCTGCGGCTGGTTGAACTGGATGACGAGGCGGCGCTCGTTCGGAGCGCGGACATTCTTGTCCGCCTGTCCGCTCTCGGTCCCCTGGCGGACAGGAATGTCCGCACCCCGGCCGGCGACCGGCTCGACATTCCATGCAAGCACCTGCTCGCCCTGCACGCGCGTCACCTCGCCTGCGCCGCGCAGCAGCAGCGCCACCCGGCTCAACTCGCCCTGCATGACCTTGAAATCCACCAGCGCCGCCTGCCGCATCAGGCCCGGGCTGACGCTGATCTGCGACAGCATCTCGGCGGCGTAGAACAGCTTGCCTTCCGTCTCCGCCCGCGCCTCTTTCCATGAGAACTTCACCGCACCGTCCGACGGCAGGTAGCTGGTGAAGTCGCCACCCTTGCGCTCGGGTCGCGCCGCGCCGGCGAACTCAAACTGCGTGTCGGCGCCCAACCCTTGCAGCACGATCGGCTGCAGCAGGCTCTGGGTGACGCGGAAGTCAACAGACTTCCAGGGCTCGCTCCGGCGGACCACGGCATTGAACTGGAGCCTGATGGGGAACCGGCCGCCACGATCAAACACGGCAATAAAGCGGTTCGGCTGCGCCTGGATGCGCCACTGCTTTTGCGCCGGGGCCTCTGTGAGCGCGACCGCGCCGGACAGTAGGTCCAGCGCGCCGCCTTTGGCGCCCTCGACCCGCGCCGTGGCGGTCAACGTGAACCTGGCCTGGTCGCCGGCAAGATCGCCGACGAGCTTGAAGTCTTCGACGGTAACCGTGGCTGGTGGCGGATTTGTCACGGCCTGCGCCAGGATGCAGAAGGCGAAACCGCAGAGTAACGAGAGGAGTGTTTTCATAATGTCTAATCAGTTCGAGTCTTGCCCGCGGGAGCTCATTAAGAAGAACCAGCCGGAGAAGAATGGCCCGACGGGAGTAACGCAGATTTTCAATCTGCTGTATCGCCGACTTGCAGTCGGCAGAGCGCACGAACAGTCCGGCATCCTTAAAGAGTCCGGACGTCCGCAGATTACAAATCTGCGATACAGCAGACTGCAAGTCTGCGCTACACCTTCGGCAGACCAAAACTGCGGGCGGATGCGGATATGGGGGCGTGGTTTTGGACTTGGCCCGGAGAGGCAAAAAGGCCGTTGCAGAGCCGGGCGGGCCGTCATTACTATCCTGCCAGCATGTTTCCGAAGGAAACTAACCCGGGTGTTGAGCGTGTGGGTTACGAGCTGCGGGCTGCAGGCGTGAAACCGGAGACGACGAACCCGCTGCGTTCCGGAATTCATACGCGTGGATATTTGCCGCACGTAAAGCGGGAAGGTGCGCGATATTTCGTCACGTTCCGCCTCGCCGATTCGCTCCCGAAGGAGGTACTGCTCAAAATCCAAGCCAAGCGGGCTGAGCGACAGACCAGCTTCTACGCGCAACAGGATGCGGCGAAGGCACGGGGCACTCCACCTCCGGAGGAGGATGCGCTGGAATCCATTGAGCGGGATTACTACCGCGAGTTGGAGCGCTATCTTGACCGCGGTTGCGGCGAGTGCTGGCTTAGACGCCCTGAGATTGCGGACCTCGTCTCCAACGCTTTCCGGTTCTTTGCGGAAGAACGTTACCAGTTGAGGGCTTGGGTGGTGATGCCGAATCACGTTCATGCCGTGATATGGCCATTGCCGAATCACACTCTGACCAGGATTCTGCAAAGCTGGAAACGATTTACAGCCCGTGAGGCCAACAAACTTCTGGGGCGGACGGGACTGGCGTTCTGGCAGCCGGAGTCTTTCGATCATTGGATTCGCAACGATGAGGAGCATGCGCGGTGTTGTCGTTACGTGGTGAATAATCCGGTAAAGGCGCGGCTCTGCCAGGCAATTGAGGATTGGCGTTGGAGCAACGCGTGGAGGCAGCCCTCGTAACGCAGATTTTCAATCTGCTGTATCGCCGACTTGCAGTCGGCAGAGCGCACGAACAGCCCGGCAGCCTGAAAGAGTCCAGACGACCGCAGATTATAAATCTGCGATACAGCAGATTGAAAATCTGCGCTACGCCTTCGGGCTGGGCTAACACTTGCAACTTTGCAACGGATGGTGCGCATCAAGTCTGCCTCCTGGCTCACTTCCCGGCGATGCTCTTCGCCTGCCGGATCATCCATTCCAGC
>JAPLUA010000655.1 GCA_026397855.1 Verrucomicrobiota bacterium
CCGGCCTGGTGGCATTCGAGGTTCTTGCGGGTGAAGTCGAAGAGGGGAACGATCAGCCGGCGCGTGTCTGTTTCGTAACCCCAGGCCAGGAGAGAGAGGGCGGCATCGCTGCCTTCGGATTCATACAGCTTGTCGTATTGGTTGCCGGCGCTGTAATGAATGGAGTCGCCGTTGATGAGTTCGAAGTTCTGGCAGATCAGATGCCGCCAGGCGTTGTTGACGTAAGGCTCGGGGGTCTGGACCTCCATGCCCCGGGCAATGATCTCGCGCCAGGTTGCCACGCAAGCCTCGCGGTGCTCGGCGTAGGTGGCCGGGTTCACCACAAGCGGTGAGGACGCGTCCAGCGGTTCCGTCGGGATGGCAAGGACGGCTGGCGCGCCAGGCTTGAGCCTGACAACGGCGCGCTCGCGTTCCCATTTCCAGGAAGGATCGAAGAGTGCCACCAATCGGCCCTGGCCATCGAGCAGCAGGCCGTCCTGGAGCTTGAGCGGGCCGCGGGCGTCCAACTCGACGGTCACGTGGCCATTGGTGCCTTGGGCCAGGTCGAACTTGACGAAGACAACCCCGTTGTTGGCCAGGCGGGGCGCCGTGGCGGTGAAGGCCTCGAGGCGGTAAATCTCCGGCGCGGCTTTCGGGGCAGCCTGGGCGAGCGGAATACTGCCCTCCGGCTGGAGAGGGGAGGGGTGGAGGTAGCGGATTTCGACGATGGGGAGCCAGCCTTCGGCGAGCGTGGGCTGGCTGACGCGCGCGGGGAGGCCGCCGAAGAGGAATTCATCCGGGCCGACACGGAAGCGGACGGGGATGCCGTTGTCGTTCCAGCTTCGGGCGCCACCGCGGAGGTTGAGGCCGTTGCCGTTGGCGATGAGGCGCGCCTTGACCGGGGCATTGGGGGCGCTGAGGACAATCGGGTAGCAGCGGAAATCGGCGTTGACGTAACGGAGGGGGGGCAGGAGCGGGGCGAAGAACTCGTAGCTTGGCCCGTTGGTCTGGCGCATCGCCAGTTCCCCCCAGAGGTCGGTGCCCGAGGCCATCGCTTCGTCGAGCGACGGCATCGGTGCGGGCAGCGGACGGATTGTCACGGGCGCGGCGGGCTGCGCCGGGATCGGGGCCTGGATCAGGCAAACCAGGACGGCTGCGAGGCTGAAGAGGCTCGTTCTTCCCGCCCGGGCATTGTGCGAATGCGTCATGTTCAAGGCTAGAGATCAACCGATGTTGTCGGCAACTGCGAACTGATCGGGAATATTCGAGGGTGATGAAGCCTTGCGCCTTCGGCGGGTCAGGGGAACAAAGCGAAATTCCCGCCTCTTAAAGCTGGCGCATTCGCTGTTCTGGGGTGAGGATAGGTCAGGCAACCTAACAACGGAAAGCCGATCATGAACCAGAAGCATTGTCCGTTTTGCAAGACGCCTGCCACCAGCGGGTGCACGCACCTGGCGTTGGCAGCCGAGGGGCGCAGTTTCGTGCGCCGCTGCGTGGAATTATCACATGGCGCAAGCGAGTGGCGGACCCTTTGCGAGAAGCGCCGGAGCCTGGTGCGTGCGACGGGGGAATGGTCACCGGAACAGGAGGACTACACCTGGCTGGAGACGGCGTTTGGCGAGGATTTTCTCAAGCGCCTGAGATGGTTCGGGGGGATGGACTACGAATGGCGTTCCGGCCCCAAACTGCAGCAGGGGGGCTTCTGGGTGCTGCTCTGGTCGAAGGATCCGCGTCGGCTGTGGTGGGAGTTGCGCGACGAATTCGAACGGCAGGCGGGAGATCTCCGGATTCCTGAGCTCAAAGCACGGGGGCCAAAGACAGATGACCCCAGGAAGCGGGGATTTGACGGCATCATGAACGCCGCCTGAAGTGCCCGGGGACGTCGGTTGTGACGGTTCGACCGCTCCCAGGACTCGATCGCGGCTCCCCGTCATTTGTTTCCGATTGTGTTGCCCGGCCGCCAAAGGCGGCTACACTCGGCGCATGATTCGGAACATCATCTTCGACTGGTCGGGCACCCTGGTGGACGACCTCCCGGCGGTCTGGCAGGCTACCAACTACGTGCTGGCGCAGTCGGCGCGGCCGGAGATGAGCCTGGAGGAGTTTCGCGCGGAGTTTTGCCTGCCGTTTACGATCTTCTACGACCGGCATGTGCCGCACATCGGGCTGCCGCAACTGGAGGAATGGTTCCACAGCCGGTTCCGGCAGGTGCAGGAGTCGGTCTGCGCGCTACCCCATGCGCGCGATTTTCTGGAGTTCTGCCGCGCCCGCAAGTTGCGCACCTTCCTGCTCAGCACGGTGCATAGCGACTACTTCGCCCTGCAGTCCGGCGCGACGGGCTTCGACAAATACCTCGACAAGCCCTACCTCAATGTCTGGGACAAGCGCAAGAAGATCCACGAGATCCTGGAGGAGAACGGGTTGGCACCCGGCGAAACGCTGTTCATCGGGGACATGCAGCACGACATCGAGACCGCGCGGCACGGGGGCGTTCACTCCTGCGCGGTCCTTACGGGTTACAATACCCTGCAGCAACTGCGCGCGGCAGAGCCGGACCTGATCGTCGAGCACCTGCGCGAGCTGCGCGACATCCTGGAGCAAAACGAATTGCACCTTAAGCCGCAGCCCGGAGGCTTCGAGGAGCGGCATCCCCCCATTGTGACTGTCGGCGGGTTGATCTACAACGACAGGGGCGACGTGCTGATGATCCGCACCCACAAATGGTCGCACCTGTGGGGCATTCCCGGCGGGAAGATCAAGTGGGGCGAGACCTCGGTCGCGGCCTTGCTGCGGGAGATCGAGGAGGAAACAAGCCTGAGCGTGACCGGCATCGCGTTCGTGCTGGTGCAGGATTGCATCCACTCCAAAGAATTTTATCGCGATGCACATTTTGTTCTGCTGAACTACACGTGCCGCTGCGCTGGCGAGCCCCGGGTGAAGCTCAATGACGAGGCCCGGGAGTTCCGGTGGGTGACGCTGGCGCAGGCGCTCGAAATGCCGATCAACCAGCCAACGCGCAAGCTGCTCGAGGCCGTATCGGGGCCGGGGCGCTGAATGTCTCAACCGGCTCCGCCGCGCGCGGACTGAAGCCGGCAGAGATCGCAGGCGGGCGAAGCAAACGAACGGAAGCGGTGCATGTCGAAGATTACCATTGTTGATTTGGAAGTGTTCTGGCGCGTCGGGGTTTCCGATGAGGAGCGGGCTAAGCCGCAGCGCTTGCTCGTGACCGTGGACATGAGCCTGGACTTTTCCTCCGCTTCCCTGAGCGACCGGATCGAGAAGACCATTAACTACCAGGCCGTGGTGGATGGGTTGCTCAAGTTCGGCGAGGAGCGAAGCTGGAAGCTGGTCGAGAAGATGGCCGCCAATGTTGCCGACTGGGTTTTAGATGAGTTCAACCCCCAGGGGGTTATGGTGGAGGTGAAGAAGTTTGCGATACCGCAGGCGAAATTCGTTTCGGTCAGCCTGGGGAAATCGCGTAACACGAAGTGATGCGGATCGTGGTGCCCATCGCTAACCCTGATTTCGGCATTTGAGGGGACCTCAAAGGTGCCGCACGCAAAAGGCTGCGGTGAGGACGGGCGACGATTGAAACCGGGCCTTGGCGGCAGCCACTGGCTAGCCGGGCACGCCGCTGATATAGGTCTGCAACTGGCTGATGGCGGTATGCTGTGCGGAGATGATCCAGTTGACCAGGTCGCCAATCGAAATGATGCCCACAATCTTCTCTCCGTCCAGCACGGGCAGGTGCCGGACGTGGTGATCCGTCATAAGCCGCATGCACTCCTCCACCGTTTGCGCCGGGCCGACGTGAACAATGTGGCTGGACAGGATTTCTTTTACCAGGGTCGTCTTGGAGGCTTTGCCCTTGAGTATCACCTTGCGCGTGTAGTCCCGCTCGGAAATGATGCCCACCAGTTTGCTGTTTTCTGTCACCAGGACGGCCCCGACGTTCTTATCGGCCATCAATTGAATCGCCTCGAAGACCGTGGCGGTTGGTGAGATGGACCAGACGATGGCCCCTTTGTTGCCGAGAATCTCGCTGATGCTGATGTTCGGGTTCATGGTGGTTAGAGCCTACCACGGCTCCGCCGCATTGACACGAAGATTTTTGGGACAATCTGGCGGCGGGGCGCAGCTCACGTTATCGGAGCGCGGACATTCTTGTCCGCCTGGAGTTTGCCAACGCAGTCGAGGCGGGCAAGAATGTCCGCGCTCCTGTCGCATTGTTGCATGTCGTCGGATAACATGAGTTGCGCCCCCAGCATGCGTGAGCATCCCACATGCGGCGCGGCTGTGAGGATCGATTCTCCCCATGAACCGGATTGACCTCGCTTTGCCTTGGAAGTAGCCTTCCTGCATGGCGAATGCGAAGAAGAAAAAGCCGCTGCGCAAAGCTCTGATGCTTGGCGTTGGACTGGATTCCGACGGTCACAAACGGCTTACCACCGGCCCCAATTTCATCCTGGCTGGCGGCTCGGAGGAGACCCACGAGGTCATGACGGAGAAGGCCATCAAGATCAATGAGAAGCTGGCCGCCAAAGGCAAGCAACTCGAAGAGGTCACCCACGAGGAGTTCGACGATATTGCCAGTTCTGTAGGCCTGCATCGCCACAAGCCGGAGTAGTCGGTCCCGCCCGGTCTCTCGATGCACAGGAATCTCGCCCGCTACGGTCGCTTATGCCACCAGGAGCAATGAATCTGAAGTATGCCTGTTGATTACAGCCCTTACTTGTTCATTGTTGTCATGCTGGTTGGGGCCGTGGGTTTTGCCCTGGCGCCGCTGGGCCTGGCTTGGCTTTGGGCGAAGAAATACTCGCCACGCAAACCTGGGCCGGGCAAGAACGCTATTTACGAGTGCGGATTGGAGTCCAAAGGCGACGCCTGGATGCAGTTCAAGTCGGAGTATTACCTGTATGCGCTCATCTTTCTGATCTTCGACGTGGAGACGATCTTCGTGCTGCCTTTCGCGGTTGCCTTTGGCGGCCTGGCGCCGGGGGCTTGCGTGGCGATGATGATCTTTCTCCTGTTGCTGGTCGAAGGTCTGGTTTGGGCCTGGCAGAAAGGCGTGCTGACATGGAGCTAGGGCCGGGCAGGCATCCAGCCTATTCTCGATGGACGATACGACGTATTCTGGATGAACTGAACCGGGAACAGCCAGGCGCGACGCCTGGCCTACTTTGCCAATGGACGAAGGACTGCGCAGTGAATTGAGCAAGCAAGGCGTCTTCACGACGACCCTGGAAGACCTCTACAACTGGGGACGCAAGAACTCCGTCTGGCCGCTGGGCTTCGGGTTGGCCTGCTGCGCGATCGAGATGATCGCCGCGTCCATGGCCCGGTGGGACCTGGCTCGCTTCGGGGCCGAAGTGTTTCGTCCCTCTCCGCGCCAGGCCGACCTGATGATTGTGGCCGGCACGGTGACCAAGAAGATGGCCCCGCAGGTTGTCCGGCTCTACAATCAGATGCCGGAGCCCAAATACGTCATCGCCATGGGAGCCTGCGCGATCTCCGGCGGCCCGTTCAAACAGGGCTACAATGTCCTGAAAGGGATTGACCGGTATCTCCCGGTGGATGTGCATATCCCCGGCTGCCCTCCGAGGCCCGAGGCGCTGCTGCACGCGTTTATGACCTTGCAGCGCAAGATTGATGAGCAGGCCCTCACCGGCGCGCAGCGTCCGCGGCACCTCGTCGCCGAAGCCCCGAGCGAGTTCCCGGTGCCGGAGTTCGGTGCGCACGATCTGGTGCCGCCCGCAAATCCCGAAATCTGGCAACCGCCCGAAGTGGTGAGGGGGGAATGATGGGGGAAGGGGGATGGTTGCATTGATACAAGCGTCACATGAGTTGCATCGGTTACATAAGGTGCTGGGACGGGTTTGCGATACAACTAGGCAACTCATGCAACTTCTGTAACGATCTGACCGTGTGACCCTGTAACGAAGACGCTGTGGAAACCCTGGACCAAATCAAAGCCCGCGTCGAAGCCGCCTTCCCGGGCGCATCGGTGGAGATCGTGCCCAACGCCGGCGTGGGCGGACAGCGTTCGCTGCTGGTGGACCACGCGCACGCGCTGGATGTTGCGCGGTTCCTGCGGGAGGATCCGGCGTTGCGCCTCGACTACGCCTCCAATGTCACCGGCGTGGATTGGCTTGACGCGGTTATCAAGGAGAAGCGCAAGGTGAAGCAGGTCATCGCGGGGGTGGAGCGGGAGATCGAGGAGACGACCGAGCGGAGGCGGCCCGGATACCTCGAAGTGGTCTATCACCTTTACTCGATGGAGTTGAAACACGGCCCGCTCGTCCTGCGTTTGCGCACCGCGAACCGCGCCGACAACGCCCGCGTGCCTTCCCTCACGCCCGTTTGGCGCGCGGCCGAGTTTCAGGAGCGGGAGGCTTACGACCTTTACGGCATCATCTTCGACGGGCATCCCGACTTGCGGCGTATCCTGATGTGGGATGAGTTCCGGGATTTCCCCATGCGCAAGGACTACGTCGAGCCGGACGACTATGAGTACGAGCCGACCCCGCACGACGACGTGCTCGCGAAGGCGAAACGGCATTACCAGCCATGACCGCCTCAATGCGAAGCCTGCATCCTTCAGGAGCGCGGACATTCTTGTCCGCCTTTGGAGGAACGAAACGAACGAGGGCTAGCGGGATACCCTTTCTGCTCTCCGGGTCGTTCGCGAGCAATTATTACGGCATCCCGAGTTCGACGAGGGACGTGAATTGGGCCCAATGAATTCAGAGCCTGCCAAGCTGGAGAATGCGCCCCTGGCGAAGCCGTATGAGCTTCGCCCTAAAGCGTTGGCCGACGGCGGCCAGCCAGGCGAGCTGCTCGAAATCTCCATGGGCCCGCAGCATCCCTCGACGCACGGCGTCTTCCGGATGGATGTCGTGCTGGACGGCGAGCGCGTGGTGAAGCTCAAGCCCGTCTTCGGCTACCTGCACCGCAATCACGAGAAGATCGGCGAGAACACGACTTACCTGGGGTCCATGCCCTACACCGACCGGCTGGACTATTTCTGCTCGCTGACCAGCAACTGGGCCTACGCGCTGGCCGTGGAGAAGCTGGCGGGGCTGCAAGCCCCCGAGCGCGCGGAGTACATTCGCGTGATCACCGCTGAGCTGACCCGCCTTCAGAACCACATCTCCCTCGTCGGCTTTCTCCTGCAGGACATGGGGGCTTCGGGCACGCCCCTGATGTATGCCTTCCGCGAGCGGGAAAAGATCCTCGACCTGTTCGAGTCGCTCACCGGGGCGCGCATGATGTGCAATTACATGCGCTTCGGCGGCTGCCGTTGCGACCTGCCGCCCGGATGGCTCGACCAGGCGCGGCAGGTCGTGGGCGAGTTCCCGCGCTTCCTCGATGAGTTTGAGGCGTTGCTGAGCGGGAACGAGATTCTCCTGTCCCGCACGCAAGGCGTTGGGGCGCTCCCGCCCGAACTCGCAGTCAATGCCGGCATTACCGGCCCCATGCTGCGCGCCAGCGGCGTCAACTACGATATCCGCAAGGTGGACAAATACGGCATCTACGATCGCTTCGACTTCCGCGTGCCGCTGGGCGACCACGGCGATGTGTATGACCGTTACATGATGCGCGTGCTGGAGATGCGTGCGTCGCTCAAGATCCTCGAGGCGGCGCTGCGTGACATTCCGGATGGGCCGATCATGGATCCGAAGTCGAAGCTGCGCGGGTTTCGTCCCCGGGCGGGGGAGGTTTACGGCCGCATCGAATCGCCCAAAGGCGAGCTGGGCTTCTACCTGATTAGCGATGGCTCGCCCAAGCCCTGCCGCTACCGGGTGCGCCCGCCGAGCTTCATCAACCTGACCATTCTCGAGGACATGTGCCTCGGGCATTACGTGGCGGACGCGGTCATCATCCTGGGCAGCGTGGACATCGTCATGGGGGAGGTGGACCGGTGAGCGTTCCGTTACCGGGGCAGGGGATTGTCAAAGGGCTGGTCGAGACGGCCCGGAACTTTGTCGGCAGCTACGTCGAGAAAGACCGGCTGGTGACGGTGCAATATCCCGAGGAACGGGTGCCGCAGGCGGAAGCCTCGCGCAACTTCCCTTTCCTGGTGTATGATGGCGACGACTGGCAAAAGGGCCTGCGCTGTGTCGCCTGCCAGATCTGTGAGAAGGAGTGCCCGCCCCAGTGCATCTATATCGTCAAGGACACGGCGCGCAAGCCTGACCACACCGGCAAGCTGCAGTTCCAGCCCAGGCTCTTCGAGATAGACACCTCGGTCTGCATGAGCTGCCAGGTCTGTGTCGAGGTCTGCCCGTTCGATGCCATCAAGATGGACGTCGAGTACGAACTCAGCACCAGCGACCGCTTCAACTCCCTGCTGCTCCGTAAGGCCCAATTGGCGAAGCCCAACCAGTATTTCCACAAGATCCACCCCGCCGAGGCCGCCGAAGTGGATGCGCGGCTCGGCGCCGACAAAGCCAAGGCTGAAGCCAAAGCCGCCGCTGCAACCAGACCGGCGTAGTCCGGCTCATGTTATCGGAGCGCGCACATTCCTGTCCGCCTGGAGGTTGACCGTGCCCGGGGAGCGGACAAGCCGCCAGCTCCGTAGGAGTGGCATGTTTATAGCAACCGCCCCCCGCTTACTTCTTCAAGCTCCATAGGAGCGGCATGTCTCCCACCCCGCGCCACCATGCCGCCCCCATGGGGCTTGCGGCGGTCTTGTTTGGGTTCGCGTGCTATAAACATGCCGCTGCCTACGGAGCTGGCGGCTTCGGTCGTCCCGACGGGGACTTGGCAGCCTTATGGTCGTCGTCCCAGCTTTGAAATCCCTCCCAGACAGGGGCCAGACCGCGTTCGGCAATGGTCCTACCCCCTCAATTCCTGGCGGCATTGGACCAGAATGTCCGCGCTCCGAAGAATCTAAGATGCGCACCCGTTCCCCCGACGGACCCTGCTAATGGCTTGCGAACCAGGCCAGGCCGCGCCATGCTAAACGCCTGCCCAAACTCGGCAGGGCAGGGCTCCTCCTGGTTGTTGCGGGGCCCGAGATGGTTGAAACGATGGACCAGATTTTTGTCACCTTGAAGCATTGGCTGGTGGGTTTTGCACCGGGCCAGTGCCAGCCTTTATTCTCAGCGGTGCTCTCGGTCGCGGCGATCATTCTGGCGTTCGCCACCCTGTTCGCCGTCACCACGTTGCTGGAGCGGAAGGGGCTGGGTCGCATCCAGAACCGCTATGGACCAAACCGGGTCGGGCCCTGCGGCATCCTCCAGCCGCTGGCTGACGGGGTGAAAGCCTTGACGAAGGAGGACGTCATTCCCGACACCGCGGACAAGGTTGTGCATTTCATCGCGCCCCTGGTCCTGGTGATGCCGGTGTTGCTGGCCCTGGCGGTGGTGCCGGTGGGACGGAACATGGCGGCGCTGGATACGGATGCGGGGGTGCTGTTCTTCTTCGCCGTCGGCGCGGCTACCGAGCTGTCGGTGTTCATGGCGGGCTGGTCGAGCCGAAACAAGTATTCGTTGTTGGGGGCCCTGCGCGCCATTGCGCAAATGATCAGTTACGAGGTGCCGCTGATCCTGTCCGCAGTGACGGTTATCATGGCGGCGGGCTCGCTGTCGGCCGTCAGGATTGTGGAAGCGCAAAGCGGCTACTGGGGCGTCATTCCAAATTGGTATGTGCTGACGCCCTGGGGGCTGGCGGGATTCATCCTCTTCATGGTAGCCGCCACCGCCGAATCGAACCGCTCGCCCTTCGACCTGCCGGAAGGGGAGTCGGAGCTGATCGCCGGTTACTATACCGAGTATTCCGGATTCAAGTTCGCGCTGTTCTTCCTCGGCGAATACCTGGGCCTTTTCGCCGTGAGCGGCCTGGGCATCACGCTCTTTCTCGGCGGCTGGCACGCGCCGCTGCCGGGCCTCGACTGGGTCCCCTCCTGGCTCTGGTTTTTCGCCAAGCTCCTGGTGATCATCGCCGCGTTTATCTGGGTGCGCGGGACGCTGCCGCGGTTGCGCATGGACCAGCTTATGGGGCTGGCCTGGAAGTTCATGCTGCCGATGGCGCTGGTGAATATATTTGTGGCCGGGCTGTGGCGTTTCCTGCCCGGCGGGGTGGGGCGATGGAGCGTCTGCTCCATTCTCGTGGTCGGGGCATATCTGCTGCTCGGACGGTTGCTGGCCGGGCGGAAGCAACCGGGCAAACGGGTTTACCGATATGCGGAGTGAGGTTTAATGACTGTTCCTTTCGCCATCATCGCCTTCCTGACCCTGGCCAGCGCCGTGGCCGCGATGAGCTTGCGCAACCTGGTGCATTGCGCGCTGACGCTCATGCTGACTTTCGCGGGCCTCGCGGCGCTCTATTTGCAACTGGGCGCCCAATTCGTCGGGTTCGCGCAGATCCTGGTCTATCTGGGCGCGGTGGCCATTTTGATCGTCTTCGCCATTCTCCTGACGCGCGCGAGCGAGCCGCCCCGCCGCTCCAGATTCTCCGCCACCTGGGTGGTCGGTGTCGGCATCGCGGCGGGTGTGTTTGGCGTGCTGAGCGGGGTGATTTTATCGAGTCGGGCGATCGCAGGCGTGCTGAGGCCGCCACCCGACCTTACGGTTCGGCAGATCGGCGACCAGCTCATGGGCAAGTATGTTTTGCCGCTGGAGGTCATCGGGCTCCTGCTGACTGCCGCGCTGATCGGGGCGGCGATTATTGCCATGCACGAGCAGAGGGGATCAAAGTGACACCGCTCTCGCTCTACCTGCTTCTCTCCGCGCTGCTGTTTGCCATTGGCCTGGCGGGAGCGCTGACGCGACGGAACGCGATCATTGTACTCATCGGCATCGAGTTGATGCTCAATGCGGCGAACCTGAACTTCATCGCGTTCTGGCGCTACGGCCCCAACCCGGAGGCACTCGCCGGGGTGATGTTCGTGATCTTCTCGATCGGGGTCGCCGCGGCGGAGGCGGCGGTCGGGCTTGCGCTCATTATCGCGGCCTACCGGCATTACCGGACAACCAATTTGGATGAGATCAACACGATGAAGGGCTGAGATGGATTGGATCGTGCAAAAGCTCTGGCTGATTCCGGCGCTGCCGCTCGTTGCGGCGGGGCTGAGCGCCTTGCTCAAGCAGCGTCAGCGGCGGCTCGCGGCGGCTCTGGCGATTGGCGCGATGGTCCTCGCGCTCGCGCTGTCCTGCATGGCCTTTGTCAGCGCGCTGCAGCATCCCGGGCAAGGGTCGGTCGTGCGGCAAGGGGTCAACTTCTTCTGGTTCCAGTTCGGTGATCCCCGGAATAGCGACGCCGCCGTGTGGCTCGGCTGGGTGCTGGACCCGCTCACGGCGGTGATGCTGGTGATGGTGACGCTGGTCGGACTGCTCATCTTCATCTACAGCCTCGGCTACATGGCGCACGACGATAACTTCACGCGCTTCTTCTGTTTTCTGTCGCTCTTTGCGGCCGGGATGCTCGGTGTGCTCATTGCGAACAGCCTGCTGCTGCTGTTTATCTGCTGGGAGTTGGTGGGCCTGACTTCCTACCTCTTGATTGGCTTCTGGTATCACAAGCCCAGCGCGGCGGCGGCGGCGAAGAAGGCCTTCATCACGACGCGAATCGGCGACCTCGCGTTGCTGCTCGGCATGGTGTGGCTTTACTCGCAAACCGGCACGCTGCTTTTTTACGACGGCGGCCACGGCTGCCTGGAGCAATCCGCCCTCGCCCGGCTGGTCGCCCAAACCACGACGCTCGGGATGGCGGCCTCGACCGGCATCGCCCTGCTGATCTTCTGCGGCGCGATCGGCAAATCGGGCCAGGTGCCGCTGCATGTCTGGCTGCCGGATGCGATGGAAGGCCCGACGCCGGTCAGCGCGCTGATCCACGCGGCGACAATGGTGGCGGCGGGGGTGTTCCTGGTGGCGCGGGTTTATCCGTTGATGGCCGCAGGTGACGGCGGCGGCGGGGCCGTGGCGGCCGCCCTCCAGGTGGTGGCCTGGGTCGGGGCGATCACGGCGGTCTTCGCCGCCAGCATTGCGGCGGCGCAAACGGACATCAAGCGCATCCTGGCCTACTCCACGGTTTCGCAACTGGGGTTCATGATGCGGGGACTGGGCACTGGGGGAGTGGCGGTGGGCATGTTCCATCTGATCACGCATGCCTGCTTCAAGGCATTGCTGTTCCTGGGCACCGGCTCGGTCATTCACGGTTGCCACGAGGAGCAGGACATTCGCCGCATGGGCGGGCTGCGCCAGTTCATGCCCATCACCTTCGCGACCTATGCCGTCGGCATGTTGGCCTTGAGCGGCTTTCCGCTCGTATTCTCCGGCTTCTGGAGCAAGGACGAAATCCTGCATTCGGCGCACGGGTGGAGCGTGTCCCACTGGCCGTTCTATCTCGGCGTCTTCGGGGCACTGCTGACGGCGTTCTATATGACCCGGCAGGTGTGTTATGTGTTTTTCGGTTCGCTTCGTAGCCGCCGGCGTGAGGAGGATCTGATTCCGCTGCCGGGTTCAACGGAGACCAAGAGTGAGCCGACTCACGTCGGCTGCTACGATGTGCATGAGAGCCCGGCGGTGATGACCTGGCCGCTGGTTGGGCTGGCGTTGCTGGCGATCCTGCTGGGCTTTGTGGGCACGCCTGCGTGGCCGTGGTTCCAGGACTTCCTGAACGGGGAGCGGGCGGTGCTTGCCCCGGGCAAGCTGGCCGAGCCTGCGACGCTGTGGCTCATGGCGCTATCGAGTGTGGTCGTGATCTCGGGGATGGGGTTGGGCTGGTGGCTCTATGGACGGAAGCCGCAGACGGACCCCGGGGCGCTGGATGTGCTGGAGCGAGCCCGGCCGGATATTTACGCGCTGCTGCGCCGGAAGTATTTCGTGGATGAGGTGTATGATGCGACCGTGATCCGCTTCAACTCCTGGTGGGCGAGGAGCTGCGACTGGTGGGATGACTGGGTCTGGAATGGCGCGGTGCAGTTAGTCTCCTACGCCGTGGTGGGCCTTTCCTGGTTGAACCGCGTGTTCGATGAGTATGTGGTGAACCTCGGTTTCGACCGGGGCTGCCGCGGCTTAACCGAAGGCGGTGGGCTGATGTCGCGGCTGCAGGGTGGGGGCGTCCAGGGCTATCTCCGCGTCATTGGCGTGGCGCTGGGGGTGCTCGTGCTGTTGCTCTTGTGGGGGTGCCACGCCTCATGACCGGATTCCCTCTCATCAGCCTCCTGACCCTGGTGCCGTTCATCGGCGCGGTGCTGGTCATTGGCATAGACCCGGAAAGGAGGAAGCTGGCGCGCTGGCTGGCCCTGGGCTTCAGCTTCGCGGGGCTGGCGCTCGCGCTGGTATTGTGGGGGCGATTCGACTCCGCGTCCGGCAGCCTTCAGTTGGAGGAGCGGCATCTCTGGATTCCCACGCTCGGAGTCCAATACCACGTCGGCGTGGACGGGCTGGGATTGCTCATGGTGTTGCTGTCGGCGATCGTGGTGCCGATGGCGATGCTGGCCTCGTGGAACATCGAGGATCGGGTGCCGATCTACTTTTCGCTGGTGCTGTTCCTCCAGGCCGGGCTTTTCGGCACCTTCACCGCCCTGAACTTCTTTCACTGGTTCATCTTCTGGGAGCTGAGCCTGATTCCCGCGTTCTTCCTCATCAAGCTGTGGGGCGGGCCGCTGCGCGCGCCCGCCGCGACCCAGTTCTTCATCTACACCATGGCCGGCAGCGTCGCCCTGTTGCTCGTTTTCCTGGCCCTCTTCCTGGCCGCGGGCACGTTCGATTTCCTGCAACTGGCTGACCTGGGCCGCAAAGGGGCCCTCATTCCGCTGCTTTCGGCGAAACTGGGCTGGCACGATCTGACGACCCGGGGATTGGCCCTGGCCCTGTTCGCCGGCGCCTTCTTCGGTTTCGCGGTCAAGGTTCCGCTCATGCCCTTTCACACCTGGCTGCCCGCCGCCTACACCGAGGCGCCGACGGGCACGACCATGTTGCTGACGGGGCTCATGTCGAAGATGGGAGTTTACGGCTTTCTCCGCATTCTGTTGCCGATCTTTCCCGGGGAAGTGCATCGGATGCTGACGCCGCTCCTTTGGCTGACGGTGATCACGATTATCTGTTCCGCGAGCGCGGCATTTGCCCAGCGGGATTTGAAGCGCATGCTCGCCTACTCGTCCATCAACCACCTGGGCTATTGCCTGCTCGGCCTCCTCGCCGTGATGAGCTCAAGCCGCATGGCGGCGGTTCCAGCGGTCGAGAAGGCCGCGGCCTTGAATGGGGTGTTTCTGCAAATGTTCAACCACGGCCTCACCGCCGCGACGTTGTTCTGGTTCGTCGGCTGCCTGGAAGCGCGGAGCGGTGGGGCGCGGGGCCTCCATGATTTTGGCGGGTTGCGAAAGGTCGCCCCGGTGTTCTGCGGGCTCATGGGCATCGCGCTCTTTTCCTCGCTCGGCCTGCCGGGACTGAATGGCTTTATTGGCGAATTCCTGATCTTCAAGGGCGCCTTCCCGCTGGTGACCTGGGCGACCGCGCTCTCGGTCATCGGCCTGCTGGTGACGGCGATCTTCATCCTGACCATCCTGCAGCGCGTCTTTCACGGGCCGCTCAATGAAAGATGGTCGAGGCTGCCTGACCTGACCCTGGTCGAGCGATTCACCGTCCTGCCGGCGATCGGGCTGATGTTTGTGCTCGGCATTTACCCGCAAGCCCTGCTGGGCGTCATCAACAGCACCGTGGTTCGCATGGTGGAACAGCTCACGTTCTAAGCGGAAACGATGCTCGCCTGGACCCTATACATTTCATTGCTTGGCGTGGCGGTGCTGATGCTGTTGCCGCGGGGGGCGGCGCGTCCGGCGCGAATGGTGGCCTTGCTGACGGCGGTGGTGGGTTTCGTCATCGCGCTGGCAGGATGTCTGACCTTGGATCCCGGCAAGCTGAACACCATCACCCGGGTGCCGTGGATTCCCTCGCTTGGCATCGAGTATCACCTGGCAGCGGACGGGGTCAGCCTGACGCTGGTGCTGCTCACCGGCATTGCGGCGGTCGCGGGGATTCTCTTTTCGTGGAACATCGAGCATCGGGCGAAGGAGTTCTTCGCCTTTTACCTTGCGCTGATCGCCGGGGTTTACGGCGTCTTCCTGAGCTTCGATTTGTTCCTGCTCTTCGTCTTTTACGAGCTGGCCATCATTCCCAAGTACTTCATCATCGCCATCTGGGGCTCGACGCGGAAGGAATACGGGGCGATGAAGCTGGCGCTCTACTCGTTTGTCGGCAGCGCGATGGTGCTGATCGGTCTGATTGCGGCATACGTGGTGGCGGGCGCAAAAACGATGAGCCTGGTCGAGCTGGCGCACTTTGCGTTCCCGCAGAGCTTCGCGATGTGGGCGTTCCCCCTGGTCTTCGTCGGCTTCGGGATCCTGGCGGGCCTCTGGCCGTTCCACACGTGGGCGCCGACGGGCCATGTGGCCGCTCCCACGGGGGCTTCGATGCTGCTGGCCGGGGTGGTGATGAAGCTGGGCGCTTATGGCTGCTTGCGCGTGGCGATGACCGTCCTCCCGCACGGGATGGATCCCTGGGGGTTCAAGCTCCTCGGCTTCGGCTCCTGGCGCGACGTGCTCAGCCTGCTGGCGGTCGTGGGCATCGTCTATGGCGCCATGGTGGCGCTGGTGCAGAAGGATTTCAAGTTCGTCATCGGTTACTCCAGCGTGAGCCATATGGGTTTCGTGCTGCTGGGCCTCCTGACGCTGAACGAGGTGGGGCTCAGCGGGGCCGTGCTGCAAATGTTCTCCCACGGCGTCATCGCGGGACTGCTGTTCGGGGTGGTGGGGCGAATGGTTTATGACCGCACGCACACCCGGGACCTGGGAATTCTGGAAGGCATGAATCTGAACAAGGCCATCCCCTTTGCGGCGGTGACATTCACCATTGGCAGCATGGCCTCGATGGGCCTGCCCGGATTCAGCGGGTTCGTGGCCGAGCTGCAAGTGCTCATCGGGGCGTGGCAGGCGTTCCCGATGCTGGCCGTCGTCGCGGGCCTGGGCATCGTCGTCGGCGCTGCCTACACGCTGCGGGTGTTGCAGAAGGCCTTCCGGTCACGGTGCAGGGGAGTTGGAACCGATTTCAACGCCGGAACGGATCGGGGCGCTGATTTTGATCGCAGCCGCCCTGGTGATTGGACTCTATCCGCGGCTCCTGCTGGATCTGATTGTGCCGAGCTTCGGCTCGCCGCTGTTTGACTGGCTGCCGAAGGGAGGGTTGCCATGACCGGTGCCGGCTACATGGAACTGCTCAAGCTGGTGGCGCCCGAAAGCATCATGGTCCTCACCGTGCTGGGGGTGCTGGCGGCTGACCTTTGGGGGCTGCGAGGAGAGGAGTTACCGTTCCGACGCTCGATGGGGGCCATCATTTCGTGCTCGGGCTGTGCGGGGGCGATCGGCTGGATGCTGGTTGCGCCGCAGCAGGCGAATTTCGCCGAAGGCATCCTGGTGGTGGACCCGCTGACGCAGTTGGTCAAGGTAGCGCTGCTGGTGCTGACGGTGTGTGCCATTCTCATTACGGTGGACACGGATTTCACGCCCCACACGGGCGAGTATTTCGCCCTGATCCTGCTGGCAGCAGTGGGGATGATGTTCCTTGTTAGCTCGGAGGACATCCTGATGATCTTCATTTCGCTCGAACTGACGAGCCTTTCGCTCTACATCCTGACAGCCTTCAACAAGCGCCAGGCCAAGTCGGCTGAGGCCGCCTTGAAGTATTTCCTGTTCGGCGGCATGGCGGCCGCCTTCACCTTGTTCGGGTTGAGCTTGCTCTACGGATTCTCGGGCTCCACCAGCCTCGGCGGTATCGCCGATGCGATCAAAGGCCCCAGGCTCGACCCGCTGCTGGTGGCGGCCATCGTGATGACCCTGATCGGCTTCGGCTTCAAGGTGGCGGCGGTTCCGTTCCATCTTTGGGCGCCGGATGTGTATGAGGGCGCGCCTGCGCCGAGCGCGGCCTTTATCGCTTCCGGTTCGAAGGTGGCCGGCCTGGTGGTGCTAGCCAAGGTCGTGATGATCGGGTTCAAGGGGGCGGAAGGCAGCGCCGCGTGGCATGGCTACCTGCCCGGGTGGGTTCCGGTGCTGGCGGTGCTGGCGGGGGCCTCGATGGTGGTTGGGAACCTGGCCGCCATCGCCCAGACCAGCGTCCGGCGGCTGCTCGCGTATTCCGCCATCGCCCATGCGGGGTATATGCTCCTGGGTGTGCTGGGGCATGACGGACAGAGCCTGGCTGCGCTGATCTACTACGTCATTACCTACGCGCTGACGACCCTCGGCGCCTTTGGCGTGGTAGCGGTTGTGCAGGAGCGGGTGGGAGGCGACCGGCTATCGGACTTCGCCGGGCTCAGCCGGCGGGCGCCGTTCCTGTCGTTCTGCATGTTGGTTTTCATGTTGTCGCTGGCGGGGATTCCGCCGCTGGCGGGCTTCTTCGGGAAGTTCTATGTCTTTGCCGCCGCCTTGAATAGCGATCCAAAGAACCTGGGCTTGCTTTGGCTGGTGATTGTCGCGCTCGGCATGAGCGCGGTGTCGCTCTATTACTACCTCCGGGTGCTCAAGCAGATCTACGTTGCGGAGCCGGCGGCGGATGCCATCCCGGTGCGGGCATCGGTCCTAAGCCGGGTTGTCCTGGCCCTGCTTTCCCTGGCGGTGGTTGTGCTGGGCTGCGCGCCCAATCTGCTGATTGACAAGCTCGTCCAGGCGATCCGGCTTGCCGGGTTTTGAGGCGGTTTCAGCTTGCGTGGGAGGGGGCGCTCTTCTTACCCTCCTTCCATTCTATGGCAACTATTGGCCGATTCCAGAAAGGCGACGACATCTTCCACGCCAAGGTTATCGAAGGCGAGATCTTCCGCGCGTGCGGCGATGTCTTCGGCTCTCCCACCTTCGATAAGAAACCGACGGATCTCAAGGGTGTCCGGACCCTTACGCCTGTTGCTCCCTCTAAAGTCATCGCCGTCGGCTTGAATTATGCCGACCACGCGCGGGAGCAGAACAAGCCGCTGCCCAAGGAGCCGTTGATCTGGCTCAAGGCCCCGACATCTTTGCTGCCCGACGGCGGCAAGATCGAAATCCCTTTCCCGGCCCACCGGACCGACTTCGAGGCCGAGCTGTGCATCGTCATCGGCCGGCGCGCGCGCAATGTTGCCCCGGCTGCCGCCGCCCGTTACATCTTCGGTTACACTGCTGCCGAGGACATCAGCGACCGCACGATTCAGAACAGCGAGACGCAATATGCGCGCGCCAAGTCGTTCGACACATTCACACCCTTGGGGCCCTACGTGGAAACGAAGATTGATCCGCACGCCCTGACGATCCAGCTTTTCCAGAATGGCCAGTTGCGCCAGAACTCGAACACCAACCAGCTCATTTTCGACTGCCACTACCTCGTCAGCTTCATCTCGACCAACCTGACCTTGCTGCCCGGCGACATCATCCTCACCGGCACGCCGAGCGGGGTAGGGCCGATTGTGTCGGGCGACGAGCTTGAAGTGCGCATCGGCGGGTTTGCGCCTTTGGTGAACACGGTTAAGTAACAGGGCTACGGTCTTGAATGCGCACCCAGTGCGCTGCTCATCCCTCCCATTTCCGGCTGGCCAACGCATCGGCCACCCCTCACACTCCGTCTCCTATATGCGTTGGACACAGACACTGATTCCTACTCTGAAAGAGACACCGGCCGAGGCCGAGATCGTCTCCCATAAACTCCTTTTGCGGGCTGGGCTGATCCGGAAGCTCACGGGGGGGCTTTACACCTTCTTGCCGCTCGGGCTGCGCGCGCTGCGCAAGGTCGAGCAGATTGTGCGCGAGGAGATGAACCGCGCCGGCGCCCTGGAGCTGCTGATGCCCGCGCTGCAGCCGCCCGAAATCTGGCAGCAGAGCGGCCGCTACGAGACCGCCAAGGACGTGCTCTTCAAAGTGCGCGACCGCGCCAAGAAGGAATGGGTTCTCGGCCCGACGCACGAGGAAGTCATCACCACGCTCGTGGCCGGAGAGATCAACTCCTACCGGCAGATGCCCAAGAACTTCTACCAGATCCAGACGAAGTTCCGGGATGAGATCCGCCCGCGCTTCGGCCTCATGCGCGCCAAGGAGTTCATCATGAAGGACGCCTACAGCTTCGACGCCACGGACGATGGCGCGCAGGCCAGCTACCGCAAGATGTACGATGCCTACGCGCGCATCTTCCAGCGTTGCGGCCTCAAGACGATTGCCGTGGAGGCCGACACGGGGGTCATGGGCGGGAAGTTCTCCCACGAATTCATGGTCCCTGCGGAGACGGGCGAGAATGAGGTCGTGTTCTGCGACGGGTGCGGCTACGCCGCGAACGTGGAGAAGGCGACCAGCGGGGCGGGGAAGTCTGAAGTCCCCGGTCCACAGTCCGCAGTCCCAGGTCCGCAGTCCCCGGTCGAGAAGTTTCCGACGCCGGGGGTGGTGACGATTGATGCGCTTACGCAGGCGCCATACGATGTGGCGGCTGCGCGGCAGATCAAGACGCTGGTCTATGTTGCCGACAGCAAGCTGGTGTTGATCCTGATGCGGGGCGACGACCAGTTGAACGAGGCGAAGCTCGTTGGCGCGCTCGGCACCGGGA
>JAPLUA010000222.1 GCA_026397855.1 Verrucomicrobiota bacterium
CTGCAGATCACCCACTCGCCGGTGTCCACATAGGCCCCGTAAGGCGGATCCTGCGCCGCCACCAGCCGGCGGAACAGGTTCCAGGGATCGCCCACAAAAGTTGCCTGCAACCGGTAGGTGTAGTTGACCTGGTAGGTATCTCCGCTGCGGATCAAGGACTTGATCTGCGCCAGTCGCTCATGAAACTCCGCCTGCCCGACCGAGCCCTGCCAATCCATCTCGACGGGCTCCGCCCCGGACTCCAGCGCCGGCAGTTCGACTTCCTCGACGCCCTCATACAACCCGAACCAGAGCAACGGAAACCCGCCGCCATCATGGGTGACGAGCGCGTCATCAAAGGCCGAGGCGGCTTCGTAAGCAACGAATCCCGCGGCATAAAGCCCGTCCCGGAGGACAGCCTCCTCAACCCGGGCGAGCGCCGCGGCAACCTCCCCCACCGTCCCGGCCCGCACCAACTCGCGCAGACGCATGAACTGGAGCCAGCGCCCGCTCGCCGCGTCACGCAGGATGACAGGCCCGGGCACAGAGTGTTCCGCTGCCATGGGTTACCTGGCCAGCCCGAAATAATCGAACGGCTTGGCGTTGAACCAGCGGGCGAGAGCGGCGATATTCCGATCGTTGCCGTAGAAAGAGTCCATCGGCTTGCCGAGATAATCCGCGATGGGCAGCGGCAGCGAATTTGTCCCCGGCTTGCTGAATCCGTAGATGCCGTAGATCCGGTTTGCGGGATCCGTAAGCACCTTCCGTGCATCATGACGGTCGCCCCAGCCGACCAGGCAGAGTATTGGCCGGGCTTGCGGTCCAAGCCGGGGAGCCACCTCGCCCAGCGCCTTCGGGGTGCCGCTCTCGTCCATCAACCAGTCCACCTCCTTGAAGACGGAGGTGTTCAGGAAATGCGGGCTGCGGACGTCGTGGCACGAGAGCCAGATGATGCAGTTGGGCTTGACGCGCTTGGCAGTGTCGTGAATGCGGCGCCAGCAACGCTCGGTCGCCTTCTGCTCGTAGAGCAACCGGTCTTCCGGGGACGGTTGGCCCCCAGCCGGAAAGGGTTTGCCCGTGAGTTGAGTGAAGAGTTCCTGCTCCGCCTTCAACCATTTGCCCCCGGTCGCCTGCTTGCGGACCTCGTCCGACGGGTTCCAGAGCCAGTCCACCATGAAGCCGTCCATTTTGGTCTTCTGCAAAGCATCGGCGACCGCCTCCGCCAAATAGTCCAGATAAGCATCGGTCAGCGGCAGGTGAAAAGTGGCGGGCGTCCCGTAGCTCAGTTCGGGGTGCTCCTTCCCCCACCGGGTATTGGCGGCCACGCAAAAGTAGCCCATCACCTTCATACCCCGGGCGTGTCCCAACTGCACCAGCCGCGGAGTGAAATCCTGGCGCAGCCCCGGTTGCGCTGGAACTTTGCCGCCCCGGTACCACGCATAGCCGTTGGCGGAGACGGCAAATGTTTGGATGACATTGGCCCCGAGCCCGGCATACCAGACCAGGTGTTCCTCCGGGTTAGCATCAGCCCACAGCCCCGGCGGGGCGAAACCGTTGGGCCCACCGGGCCCCCAGTTGAAGTCCACGCAAAACGCGCGAATAGCTTCCCCGGCCACCAAGGCACAACTGCCCGCCTGCAACAGCAGGCCGAGAGCACACATTGCGGCTGCCCGGTCCGCCCAATGGTGAGTTGAACGGCGCTGCCTTGCCGCCCGAATAGCCGCTGCCGATCCGCCTGTCACTTCTTCTGCACCCGCGCGGCCACTTTCAACCGCAGCGCATTCAGCCGGATGAAGCCGGTGGCGTCGTCCTGGTTGTAGGCCTTGGTCGGGTCGGCTTCCATCGTGGCGATGGCCGGGTTGTAGAGGCTCACCGGCGACTTCCGGCCGGCGCACATGATGTTGCCCTTGTAGAGCTTCACCCGCACGGTGCCGGTGACGTTCTTCTGGCTCTCGGTCACGAAGGCCTGCAAGGCCAGCCGCTCCGGCGCGAACCAGTATCCGTAATACACCAGCTCCGCGTAGCGCGGGATCAGCGAATCCCGCAGGTGCATCACCTCGCGGTCCATCGTCAGCGTCTCCATCTGCCGGTGCGCGAAATGCAGGATGGCGCCGCCGGGCGTCTCATACACCCCGCGCGACTTCATGCCCACGTAGCGGTTCTCGACCAGGTCCACGCGGCCGACGCCGTGCTTGCCGCCGAGCTTGTTGAGCGCCCGCATCACCCCCAGCGGATCCAGCGCCTTGCCGTTGACGGCCACGCAGTCGCCCTTCTGGAAATCCAGCGTGACGTATTCGGCCTTGTCCGGCGCGTCCTCGGGCGCGACGCTCAGCTTGAACATGTCCTTGTTCTTCGGCGCGAACGCATCCATCCACGGGTCTTCGAGGATGCCCGCCTCGAACGAAATGTGCAGGAGGTTGCGGTCCATCGAGTAGGGCTTCTTGGCGGAGGCCTGGACGGGTATCTTCTTCTTCGCGCAGTAATCAATCATCTCGGCGCGGCCGGGGAACTGGTCCCGGAACCGGGCCTCGCGCCACGGGACAATCACCTGCAGCTCGGGCGACAGGCACGCGGCGGTCAGCTCGAACCGGACCTGGTCGTTGCCTTTGCCGGTGGCGCCGTGGGCCAAGGCTTCGGCCTTTTCCTTCCTGGCAATCTCGATCATGCCCTTGGCGATCAGCGGCCGGGCGATGCTCGTGCCCAGGAGATACTGGCTCTCGTAGATCGCGCCCGCCTGGATCATCGGGAAGATGAAGTCGCGCGCGAACTCCTCCTCCAGGTTCACAATGTAACACTTGGATGCCCCGGTGCCCTTGGCCTTCGCCTCCAGCCCCTTGAGTTCCTCCTCCTGCCCGATATTGGCGCAAAAGGCGACAATCTCCGCGTCATACGTCTCTTTCAGCCATGACAGAATGACCGAGGTATCCAATCCGCCCGAGTAAGCTAAAACAATTTTCATCCCCGAAGATGTAGGCCAAAGCCGCCCAAAACGCAAAGCCGAAAAGCCCCAGGGCTGCATCAAGCTCCCGACCAAACCCACATCGGGCAGGGACGCCTCACTGCGGCGTCGTAGCCGCCAACGTCAGTTGGCGCACTATTCCTTCGCCGCACAGATCAGCGCCAACTGGCGTTGGCGGCTACGATCTCTTGAAGAATCCCCCCTGCCCGTCGCCCAGACAATCCCTCTCGCGCATTCTCCCATCTTGCGCCATAGTCATTCCCTGATGCTGCCAAACGGGCAGGCTTTGAAATGATATTGCTATGACTGACAAACTTCGACTCCTGGAACCGACGCAGATCGGCAAGCTGCAATTGGCCAACCGCGTCTTCATGGCCCCGCTCACGCGCTGCCGCGCCAGCGCCGGCCGGGTGCCCAACGCCCTCATGCGCGACTACTATGTCCAGCGGGCCTCGGCCGGGCTGATCCTCAGCGAAGCCACCGCCGTCACCTCGACGGGAGTGGGCTATCCCGACACGCCGGGCATCTGGTCCCTTGATCAGGTGCGCGGATGGAAGATGATCGCCGAAGCCTTGCATGCCGCCGGCGGGAAAATCTTCCTCCAGCTCTGGCACGTGGGGCGCATTTCCGACCCGAGCTACCTCGGCGGCGCTCTCCCGGTCGCGCCCAGCGCCATCGCGGCCAAAGGACACGTCAGCCTGCTCCGCCCCAAGCGTGACTTCGTGACCCCGCACGCCTTGGAAACAAGCGAGATTCCCGCCATCGTCGAGGCCTATCGCCGGGGCGCTCAGCACGCGCTGGAGGCCGGGCTCGACGGCGTGGAAATCCACGGCGCCAACGGCTACCTGCTCGACCAGTTCCTCCAGGACAGCTCCAACCGGCGCACCGATCAATACGGCGGCCCGATCGAGAACCGCGCCCGGCTGATGCTCGAAGTCACCGACGCCGCGATCTCCGTCTGGGGCGCGGATCGTGTGGCCATGCACCTGGCCCCGCGGCGCGACGCCCACGACATGGGCGATTCCAATCCCGGCGCCACCTTCAGCTACGTCGCCCGCGAACTCGGCAAGCGGCGCATCGCCTTCCTGTGTGTCCGTGAGTCCATCGGTCCCAGCCGCCTCGGGCCGGAGCTCAAGAAACAGTTCGGCGGATTCTACGTCGCCAACGAAGCCCACACCCGCGACACCGCGGAACAACTGCTGCAGGCCGGGGAAGCCGATGCGGTCGCCTTCGGGAAGCTCTTCATCGCCAACCCCGATCTCCCTCAGCGCTTCGCCCGCAACACCCCGCTCAACCCGCCGGTCCCTGAGACCTTCTACGCCTCCGGGCCTGGCGGCTACACCGACTATCCCGCGCTGCCGGAATAGCCGC
>JAPLUA010000191.1 GCA_026397855.1 Verrucomicrobiota bacterium
CTCAGAGCCGCCGGATTGGCGGGCCAGCAAGCGCCGGAGGCGGAGGCGGTTGTAGCGCTGGACGAGAATGCAGGGGAGATTAGCCAGCAGGACGTAGCCCACCATGATCAGGTCCGCCCACCACGGGTTCCAGAGGAAGAAGACCGGCGTGAAGGCCAAGGCCACCCAATGACACAGCTCCCCGCGCCAAGTTTCAGAGATAAACCGGCGCAAATAATCGGGATTGCTGGTGGCCAGCGTGCCCTTGGCGAACCCGCCACCGAACCAGCGCGCGGCATCGGGCAGCCGGTCCTTCCAGCTTTTGATGCGCAGGGCCCGTTCGTAGAATTGTTGATCCCTCTCCCGGGGGCCGCCGCGCGGATTAAACCAGGCCACCGGCATGCGTGTGAAAGCCCAGGCAAGGCCGAGCTGGATCATCGGCCAGCCGGCGAGGTTCAATGCGATCACCCAGGCGATGGGGAGGTCAATCGGCACGGATTGCGCGTCCTTTCCAGGTCACGGTCTTGCCCGAGTGCACCACCGACCAGAGGAAGACCAGGAAGAAGAAGATGAGCGGGACGGGATACAGCAAGGCGCTGAACGATCGGAAGGTTCCGACCAGGCGCCCGAACCAGAGCACCTGCGCGGCGCACGCGAGGTAGAGCGCCCCCCAACAAAGCCAGTCCCCGGTTATCAGCCAGCCCAGAGGCGCAAGCATCAGCCCCACCATCCACGCCACGATCAGGAGGAGCGCCCCGCGCGGAGTCTGCCCGGCTCCGGAAGCGAAGCCCTTGGTCCAGCCCTGCACGAGTTCCCGCAGCCCGCCGGGATACATGCGGAAGGAGAAGATACCCCGGCCGCTGACGCTGCGGACGGGGATGCCGGCAGCACGAAATTGGCCCGCCAGCCAGAGGTTCTCCAGCACGCGGCCCCGGACGGCTTCATGTCCGCCCGCACGACGGTAGCTCTCCCGGTCCACCAGCAGCATCTGCCCGAACAGCCCGTCCGGCAGTGTGCCAGCCGTCATGGCGACGTTGAAGAACAGCGAGAGATCTTCGTAGGCCTTCTGAACGGCATGGCAGGGGGCAACAGAAAACCCTCCACCCACGTAAGCCGAAAGCATGCGAGCCAACCCGTCCGGCTCAAACCAGGTGTCCGCGTCCACGAACAACAGCAGATCGCCGGTCGCCGCCTGCGCGCCCTGGTGGCAAGCCCAGGTCTTGCCGCGCCAGCCGTCCGGCAGGGGCAAGGACGGGATGACCGTTGCGCCAGATTCGCGAGCGACGGCGGCGGTCCGGTCGGTCGAGCTGTCATCCACCACAATAATCTGGCGCGGTTTGGCCGGTTGGGAGGCGAGAGAACGCAGGAGCACGGGCAGATTGTGCTCTTCGTTCCGGGCGGGAATGATGACGCTCACGGCCGGGAGGGGGCCTGCCGAGCCTTTCACCCGAATACGCTGAAAGCGGCCGAGCAAAAGGAATCCGGCCGCCCAAAACGCCAGCGCAACGAGCAGAACCATTATGCTCGATCCCAGGCGACGATTGCGCGCGCCACGTTCTGGCCGCAGAGCACGACCATCGGCATGCCGCCGCCCGGGTTGACGGAGCCGCCGACGAAGAACAGGTTCGGGTATTTCGTGCTTTGCTTGGGCGCCTTGAAAGCGAGGTTCTTGAACCGATCCGAGACGACGCCGTAGATCGAACCTTGATTGGAGTAATATTGCTGGCGGATGTCGAGGGGCGTCCAGCAGTGCTCGAAGACGGTGTGCCGGCGGAGGTCTTTCAGGCCCATCCGCTCCAACTTGTCCACGACGCGCTCCTTAAGCACCAGGTAATCCTCGCGAGTGAGCGGGTGCGCGTCGTCAATGTGGGGGATGTGCGGCAGAATCTTGAGGCAGTCGCAGCCGGGCGGGGCGACGGTCGGGTCGGTCTTCGAGGCGGCGACCAGGTAGATCGTCGGGTCGGGCGGCAACTGGCCCTTGCGGAAGACGGTGTGGAAGTGCGCACGCTGGTGCTCCGAGAAGAAGAAGTTGTGGTGCGCCAGTTGGGGGTACTGGCAATCGAGGCCGAGCTCGAGCACGAGACCGGAGCAGGAGGGCTCGAACCGGTCGAGGCGGCGCATGAAGGCAGCATCCTCATGCAACAAACGCCCGTAGGCGGGGATGACCTCCATGTTGGAGATGATGATGTCGGCGGGATGAAACTGCCCGTTGGCCACCAGGCCGGTCACCCGATCGCCCTCACGGCGGATTTCGGTGACTTCGCTGTTGAGGCGCACCTCGATGCCGAGCTCATCCATGAGACGCTGGAGGCCGAGGGCAATGTTGTAGAGGCCGCCGTCCACGTACCAGAGGTCGTAGCGGAACTGGATGGTCGGCAGGCAATTCATGAAGGCGGGCGAGTGATAGGCGGAGGAGCCGACGTATTTGATGAAGTAGTCAAACACGTCCTGGAGGTAGCGCGTCTTGAGAAACCGCTTTACGCCACCGTGCATGGTGCGGAACAGGTCAAACTTCGGGAACTGGCCGAGGCCGTAGAAGCGGGAGAACTCCTTGGCGGTATCCAGTCCTTGTTCGAAGTAGCCGGCATTGACGAGGTCGTAGAGGTCTGCCGAGTATTTCAGGAACCGCTGCACGCAGGCGGCGTCTTCGCCGACCTTGCGCGCCTCTTCGGCCATCCGGTCCGGCTCGGGATACAGGTCCACCACCGTGCCGTCCTCGAAGAAGTTGCGCCAGTGCGGGCGCAGGGGCCGGATCGGAATGTAGTCGGCCATCTTCCTTCCCGAGCGCTCGAACAGGCGGCCGAAGATGTGCGGGAGCGTGAGAATGGACGGGCCGAGATCGAAGGTGTAGCCGTGATCCTTGAGCAGGTTAAGCTTGCCGCCGATCTGGGGGTTCTTCTCATGGATGGTGACAGGGTATCCCTCCTGGGCCAGGGAGATAGCCGCGGAGAGCCCCCCAAGGCCCGCTCCGACAATGATGACTTTCTTGCGGTTCATGGCTGCCTCATTTCTTTTGTGCCACACGTTCCAATCCCTCTTTCGCCAAGCGGTCGGATGGCTGCTCAATGAGCGCCCGCCGGAAGCATGCCGCCGCCTCCGCCCACTGGCCAAGCTGTTCGTAGGTGCGCCCGGTGAAGGTGAGGCAACTGCTGCGCCCCCAGCGCGGATCCAGCGGGCCGGCGGGTTGCGTGGCTTCCGCGGCAAACAGTTTCTCGGCCAGCAGGAAGGTGGCCAGGGCCTCACGTTGCGCCGCGGCCCCATTGGCCATGTGAAACTGGCAGGTGCCGACCAGGTAGCGCACGCGCGGATTGTTTGTGGCGGACGCGAGAGCCAGGTCCCGGTGCCGGACCACGCGCGGCCCGTAACGGGCGGCACGGATCAGGTTCCCGTTGATCTTCATCCCGTAGAGTGTGCCGAGCAGGGCATGGCTTTCGGCGTCGCCCTTGTCGAGTTTTACCGCCGTTTCCAGCGCCACCAGGGCGGCATCCATCGCCGCATTGGCGGCGAGCGTATTGGCCGATGTGACGGGCAGGCTGCGCAATTGGAGCATGCGATGGAACTCCGCCGCACCGAGCCAGTAGAAGTTGGTGCTGGAGCCGGGCGCGTTGGTGCAGGCCCGGCGGAAAAGCCCAGCCGCGGCGCCGAACCGGGCGCCATCCCAGGCCTGATAGGCGGCGGTAAACTCCGCGACGCCCGCCACCGCCAGGCGATCCCCGGAACTGTCCGCCCGCGCACACCAGGCGAAAAGCCCGAGCAGGATGGAAAGCCATCGAATCATCTCTTGACGTGCTTATAAGCTGCGCAGACAGTTTCTCCAAGTTTATTATGAAATTCCCTGACGTCATTCAACGCCAGCGCGCCTTCTTCCAGTCCGGGGCGACGCGGTCGCCGGGGTTTCGCCGGACGCAGCTTCAGCGCCTGCAAGCCGCTATCGAAAAGCACGAACAGCCGTTTTTTGAATCCCTGCACGCGGATCTTCGCAAATCGCCCGATGCGGCCTACACCACGGAAATCGGCCTTGTGCTCAGCGAAATCCGGCACGCCCTGCGCTGTCTGGAGGGCTGGATGGCCCCCAAACGGCGCGGCAGCCCCCTGCTCGCCTGGCCGGCGAGCGGATTCATCCAGCCCGAGCCCTATGGGGTGGCCCTGGTCATCGGCCCCTGGAACTACCCGTTCCAGCTTCTGCTTTCTCCCCTGGTCGGGGCGATGGCTGCGGGCAATTGCGTGGTCCTCAAGCCGTCCGAGTTCGCGCCGCGCACGGCCGCGGCAATGGCGCAACTGATCGGCACAACCTTTCCCGGGGAATATGTGGCGGTGGTTCAGGGCGAGCGCGACACCGCCGAGGCGCTCCTGCGGGAGAAATTCGACTCCATCTTCTTCACCGGCAGCACCGGCGTAGGCCGGGCGGTGATGGCGGCGGCGGCCCAGCACCTGACGCCGGTCACCCTGGAGCTTGGGGGCAAATGCCCCTGCCTTGTGTGCGCCGACGCGCCGCTGGACATTACGGCGCGCCGGATTGCCTGGGGGAAGTTCATGAACGCCGGCCAGACCTGTGTGGCGACGGATTTTGTGCTGGCCGACCAGCGCATCCGCGAGCCTTTGGTGCGGGCGCTGAAACAGGCGGTGCAGCAGTTCTACGGCCAGGATCCGCAGAAGAGTCCGGACTACGGACGCATCGTGAACCGCAGGCACTTTGACCGGCTGACCGGCTACCTTGGCCAGGGCCAGGTCGTTCACGGGGGTCATCAAGATGCCCGGGATCTCTATCTTGCGCCGACGATTCTCACCGGCGTGCCGGCAGATGCCACGGTGATGCAGGAGGAAATCTTCGGGCCGATTCTGCCGGTCTTGGATTTCCCCACGCTCGACCAGGCGCTGGATTCGTTGCGTGACCGGCCAACGCCCCTGGCGCTCTACCTGTTCACCCATGAGCGCTCGACACAGGAGCGGGTGCTAGCCTCGACGCGCTCCGGCGGCGTGTGCCTGAATGATACGGTGACGCACATGGTCGGGCATGATCTGCCGTTCGGCGGATTGGGGGAGAGCGGAATGGGTGCCTGCCACGGCCAGGCGAGCTTCGATTGTTTCAGCCACCGGCGCTCCGTGCTTCGCCGCTCGTTTGCATTCGATGCGAAATTCCGCTACCCGCCGCCGCGCGTCACGTTGAGGACGCTGCGCCGGGTCTATCGCTTCCTGCTCGGGGCTTAAGCTTGCCAAATGCAGGCAGCCCCAGTATTAAGGGCGACATGTCGCAGCAGCGGGTGGTAATCATCGGCGCGGGACCAGGCGGGCTGGCATCCGCGATGTTGTTGGCCAAAGCCGGATTGGACGTCACCGTGATCGAGAAAGAACCGCGCATCGGCGGTCGCACCTCGGCCATTGAAAGTGACGGCTACCGCTTCGACCTCGGGCCGACCTTCTTCCTTTATCCGCAGATTCTCGAGGAGATTTTCAGCGCCGTGGGGCATGACCTGCACCGCGAGGTGCCAATGAAGAAGCTGGATCCGCAGTATCGGCTCATCTTCGGGGCCGGCGGCGAGCTGATGTGCTCGGCTGATACCGAGCGCATGGTGGCCGAAATCGCAAAGCTGGCCCCGGCCGACGCGCCGCAGTTCCGGCGGTTCATGGACTACAACCGCGCGAAGCTTGAGAAGCTGGCGCCGTGCCTGCAAACGCCGTTCCTCGGCTGGCAGAGCCTCCTGCAAAAGCGCCTGCTGGCGGTGCTGCCCTATCTCAAGCCGTGGAAATCGCTCCACGCCGAACTGGCCGGCTACTTCCAGGATCCGCGGCTGCAATTGGCTTTCACCTTCCAGTCCAAATACCTGGGCATGTCCCCCTTCCAGTGCCCCAGCCTGTTCTCGATCCTTTCCTTTCTGGAATACGAGCACGGCATTTGGCACCCGGTCGGTGGATGCAGCGAGCTCACACGCGGCATGGCGCGCATCGCCACCGAACTGGGGGCAACCATCCGGCTGAACGAGCCGGTTCAAGAAATCCTGTTCGAAGGGCGGCGCGCGGTCGGCGTGCGCACGGCCGCCGGCGAGCTGCGCGCGGATGCCGTAGTAGTGAACGCTGACTTTGGCCACGCGATGACCACGCTGGTGCCGGACCGGTTGCGACGCCGCTGGACGGATGCGGCGATCGCCCGCAAGCGCTTCTCCTGCTCGACTTTCATGCTCTACCTCGGCATCGAGGGCCGGTGCGACGAACTCCAGCACCACAACATCTACATGACCCGGAATTACCGGCAGAACCTCGACGACATCGAGAACGGGCACGTGCTCACGGAAGATCCGTCGTTCTACGTCGAGAACCCCGGCCGCACGGACGAGACGATGGCGCCGCCCGGGCACAGCGCGCTCTATGTGCTGGTCCCGGTCAGCCACCAGCACGCGAACATTGATTGGAGCAAGGCACGTGACCACTACCGGCGAGTAGCCCTGGGGCAGCTGCCCAAGATCGGCCTGAAGGATGTCGAGCGGCGCATTCGCTTCGAGCGGATCGTGACGCCGCTTGAATGGGAGCGTGAAATCGGCATTTACCGGGGCGCCACGTTCAACCTGGCCCACAACCTCGGCCAGATGCTCCACCTCCGGCCGCAGAACCGGTTCGAGGAATTCAACCGGATGTACCTGGTCGGGGGCGGCACGCATCCCGGCAGCGGCCTCCCCGTTATTTTCGAATCTGCGAGGATCAGCGCCCGTTTGCTGCTGGAGGATCTGACCTAAGCGGCGGAACCTCGATCACATCTCGCGATCATCCGTGGGAGGGAGACATCCCGGCGAGGCAGAACACCGCTGCCGGGAGCTACTTCAGCGTCAGAAAGTTCTTCAGTATTTGCCGACCGCTCTCGGTCAGGATGCTTTCCGGGTGGAACTGGACGCCCCAGATCGGAAATTGTTTGTGCCGGACCCCCATGATTTCGCCCTCGTCGGTTTCGGCGGTAAGTTCCAGGCATTCGGGCAGGCTTGCCCGCTCGATGACGAGCGAGTGGTAACGCGTGGCTGCAAACGGATTCGGCATCCCCTCGAACAGATCCTTGCCGTTGTGCTTAATCGGCGATGTCGTTCCGTGCATCATGCGGTAGTTCACAATGACATTGCCCCCGAAAACGTGCCCGATGCACTGGTGCCCAAGGCAAACACCCAGGGTTGGAATCTCCGGGCCGAACCGGCGAATGATCTCGTTGGACAAGCCGGACTCCCGCGGGGAACACGGGCCAGGGGAAATGAGGATCCGCTCTGGCTGAATCGCGCAAACCTGGTCCACGGTCACCTGGTCATTGCGGTAAATCTGCATCTCCACCTGCATTTCCCCCAGATACTGAACGAGGTTATAGGTGAATGAATCGTAGTTGTCGATGACCAGCACCATATTCGTGTGTGGGTCAATCTAGGGGACGCCAGCGGCTTTGGGAAACAGTAAATTGCCGGTCAGACCGGGGAGGGCGCATTTTAGATCCTCTCGGAGCGCGGACTTGCCCGC
>JAPLUA010000169.1 GCA_026397855.1 Verrucomicrobiota bacterium
GCATGCCCGCGGTGGAACTCGTTCTAACAAACCTGCACGCCGGCGGCAAGTTCGGCCAGGGCGCCTACAAATATTCCGGCGGCCTGCACGGCGTCGGCGCCAAGTGCGTCAACGCCCTCTCGGACTGGTTCAAGGTCGAGGTGTCCCGAGACGGCAAGGTTTACTCCATGGAGTTCGCGCGGGGCGTCACCATGCAGAAGCTCACTGTCGTCGGAAAGTCCAACGGCACCGGCACGCTGATCACGTTCAAGCCCGACGCGACGATCTTCACCATCACGACCGAGTTCAAGTTCGACATCCTGGCCAACCGGCTGCGCGAGCTGGCATTTCTGAACCCGGGCGTCGAGATCGTGCTCCTGGACGAGCGCGACGAGAAGAGGGAGACCTTCCTTTACAAGGAGGGCATCGTCCAGTTCGTCAAGCAGCTCGGCCGCAACAAGCAGGTGTTGCATCCCAACCCGATCACCATCAGCCGGCAGAAGGATGAGGTGTTCGTGGATTGCGTGATGCAGTACACCGACAGCTACAACGACCAGATCCTCTGCTTTGCCAACTCGATCTCCAATCCCGACGGCGGCACGCACCTGACCGGCTTCCGCACCGCGCTCACCCGGGCCATCAACCAGTACGCCAGGCAGAACAACCTGCTCAAAGAGAAGGACCCGGCGATCTCCGGCGACGACGTCCGCGAAGGCCTGGTGTGCGTCCTGAGCGTGAAGCTGCCCAACCCGCGCTTCGAGTCGCAGACGAAGGTCAAGCTCGTGAACACGGAGATTGACGGAGTCGTCTCATCCATCGTCTATGACGGGCTGATGACGCACTTCGACGCAAACCCCGCGGTGGCCAAGAAGGTGATCGAAAAGGGGCTGCTGGCGGCGAGGGCGCGCGAGGCGGCACGCAAGGCGCGCGAGACGGTGCGCAAGGGCGCCCTGACCGGCGGCGGACTGCCCGGCAAGCTGGCGGACTGCTCCGACCGCGACCCGGTGAACACCGAGCTGTATATCGTCGAGGGCGACTCGGCCGGCGGGTCGGCCAAACAGGGGCGCGACCGCAAGTTCCAGGCGATCCTGCCCATCCGCGGCAAGCTGATCAATGTCGAGAAAGCCCGCCTCGACAAAGTTCTCCAGAACAACGAAATCCGCACCATGATCACGGCGGTCGGCACCGGCATCGGCGATGGCGATGGAGAAGGCTCGTTCAACATCGGGAAGCTGCGCTACCACAAGATCATCATCATGACCGATGCCGACGTGGACGGCTCGCACATCCGCACCCTGCTGCTCACGTTCTTCTACCGCCAGATGCCGGAGCTGGTCCGGCGCGGATTCGTGTATATTGCCCAGCCGCCGCTCTACCAGATCGCCCGCAAGAAGCGCGTGGAATACGTTGACGATGACCCCCGGCTCAACAAGATCCTCATCGAGCTCGGAACGGATGAGGTCCGCCTGCGCAACGTGTCCGACTCCAGCGAGCTGACCGCAAATCAGCTCGCGGAAATCCTGGAGCTCCTTGAGTCTCTCGACAAGTACGCCATCGCCCTCCGCCGCCACGGCGGGGACTTTGCGACCTACGTCGAGCAGCGCCAGCCGCAGACCCACGAACTGCCCCGCCACCTGGTGAAAGTCCGCAGCGGGAACGACGAGACGGTCCACTACTTCCACAGCGAAGCGGACCTGGAGGAGTTCGGCTCGAAGAACCCCGACCTGCGCCTGTTCGGGGAGGAGGAGTCCGACACCACCCTTTTGGAAAAGGCCAGGAACGGCCAGACCCGCCGGGCCCGGCATGTCGAACTCCACGAGAGCAAGGCCATTGCCGAACTGCTGGCCCAACTGGCAAAGAAAGGCTTGAGCGTCGAGCACTATTCCGCGCAGGACAAACCGCTGTTCGAGATCATCGAAGGCAAGGGCGAAAATGAGCAGGTCAAACCGATCTTCTCCATCCCGGAGATCCTTGCCAGCGTCAAGGAGGTGGGGCGGCGCGGACTGTCCATCAAGCGCTTCAAGGGCCTGGGCGAAATGAACCCCAAGGAACGTTTTGAGACCACGATGAACCCCAGCCGCCGCAAGTTGCTGCGCGTTGATCTCACCGACGCCGTCGAGGCGGAGGAGATGTTCACCAAGCTGATGGGCGAGGAAGTCGAGCCTCGCCGGCAATTCATCGAGGATAACGCCCTCAATGTGCGCAACCTGGATATCTGATAATGTATGCCTGACGAAA
>JAPLUA010000635.1 GCA_026397855.1 Verrucomicrobiota bacterium
CACGATCATTGAGGCCTCTTCCGACGGCGTGCATTTCTCCCCGGTCGGCGTCGGCACCAACTGCACTGCGACATACGGCCCGCATTGGTATGGCAACACCTGCCACTTCTACCTGACCGGCCTGGCCCCGAGCACAATGAAATACTTCCGGGCCTATGCCGGCAACGCGAGCGGGTTTTCACCGCCCTCGGCCATCGTCAGCGCCACGACACTCCCTGTGCCCGGCGTTAATATCAACTTCTGCGATATCAGCTTCCCCACCTTCGGCGACTGGCCGATACCCGATTACCTGGACGACTATGGCCAGACCTACGGCCTGCGGACCAACGGGTGGACCTACGGTTGGGACACGGACAAGACCGCGAACGCCTTGACGCGCGGCTATTACGCGATGGATGACCGCTACCGGACCCTGAACCAAATGGCTAGCGGCAATAGCTGGACCCTCAACGTCACGAACGGGATCTACCTGGTGCATGTGGCGGGCGGCGACCCCTCCAGCGCGAGTTCGTCCCAGATCAACGTCCAGGGCTTGGACAGCGCTTACCTGCATCCAGACGGGATTTACGGCCCGTGGTGGGTTGATTTCTGGCAGACAGCCAGGGTGACAGGGGGAACTCTCGTCATCAGCAATGGCATTTGGGTGAGTAACAACCGGCTGCTATTCCTCAACGTTTACCCGGCGGCGCCCGAGGCCAACACGATCACGACCCAGCCCCAGAGCCAAAGTGTGATCGAAAACGCCCAGGCCGCGTTCTCCGTCTGGGTGGGCGGCGGGCCCGTGCCTTACGGCTACCAGTGGTATTCGAACAGCGTGGCCATCCCGGGTGCCAACGCCCGCACCTACACCATTCCCGCGGTCACAATGGCCGACGCCGCGAGCTACTACGTCGCCGTCACAAATGCCGGCGCCTCGGTCAACAGCTCCGTGGCAGTGCTGACCGTCACCCCGCGAATTGCCCCGGTGCTCCTGGCAGCCGGCAGCGTGGACGGCGCCACGATCGGGCTCTCGTTTGATGAGGCCCTGGACCCCGGGGTTCAGGATCCGTCGCTCTACACCGTCAACGGCGGAGCCGTCACCGTCACCAGCGCGATCCTTCGCCCGGACCTCAAGGCGATTAATCTCACCCTGAACGTGCCGGTCACCGGATCGTTCAGCGTCACCGTCACCAACATCCTGGACGCCTACAGCCACACCCTGGCCACGGCCACCGTCACGAGCTCGGTTCTCGGCCTGATCAACCAGGACATCGGGGCCACCTATTCGGGTGACAGCTTCACGGCTGACAATGTCAACATCGAGGTCACCGGCGGCGGCGGCGACATCTACAGCATCCAGGACGGCTGCCGTTTCGTCTATCGGACGATGGATGGCGACTTCGACGCGCGGGTCCGGGTTACCGGCCTGACCAGCGAGTCGCACCCGATCAGCAAAGCTGTGTTGATGGCCCGCGAGACGACGGATGCGGGGAGCGTGGACATCATGATTGATGTCAATGCGCCCTACTCCCAGGTGGACACCTCCGGCAACCATGGACGCGACCAGTATTCCTCGGATTCCCGCAGCGTCACCGGCGGCGGCACCGCCCTCTGGGGCTGGTATTGCCGGCCGGCGAGCATACCGGATTGCTGGATACGGCTGCTGCGCCTCGGCAGCGAGTTCCGAGCCTACCGGAGCCTCGACGGCGGGACGACCTGGATCCAGACCGGCTCCAACACCCTGAGCACATCGAGCCAACTGCTCGTTGGCCTTGCGGTGACCGCCCATAACGCCGGCGCCCTGGCCACTGCCACGTTCCAGGGATTGACGGTCGCGCCGCCCGCGCCGGACGTCGCCATCACCAAGACCGCGTCGGTCTCGACGGTCCTGTCCGGCGGCTCGTTCCAATACACTGTCAACCTCAAGAACCAGGGGATTGCCAGCGCCTCCAGCGTGACGGTAAGCGATCCGCTGCCTGCGGGCATCACCTACGTCAGCAGCTCCGCGAGCGCCGGCTCAGCGAGCTACAGTTCCGGAACGGTTACCTGGGATGCCGGGGCCTTGAATGTCGGCCAGTCAGCGACCCTGACCATCAACGTAGCGGCCGCCTATCCGGGCACCAAGGTCAACACCGCGACTGCGGCGACGGCGGGCGAGGCGAATCTGGCCAACAACTCCAGCAGCGCCACCGTCATCGTCCTGCCGCTGGCGCCGCAGCTCACCGGGCCGGTGTATAACCCCGGCACCACTAACTTCAGCCTCAGCCTCGGAACCGAGATCGGGGTTAGCTACACGCTGCAATACGCGACGAATCTGACCGCGCCCATCTTCTGGCAGGGTTGCCAGTCCATCACCGGCGACGGCACAGTCAGGCAGTTGCAGGATCCCGCGGCCGCCGAAGGCCAGCGCTTCTACCGGGTGGTGATACCTTAACCGCCAGATATGGCCCCGCCCCAAGGCGGGAGCTGCTTGCAAGGGCGGCGGTCGGCACTGTGCCGGCCGCCGCCTGTTTGTTTTGTAGCCATTCAGGCCGGAACGTGGAGCGTGGATGATGCAGGTCCGGCCTGCGCTGGCCTTGTCAATGGGGTCGCACTTCAGCTACAGTGCCGACGGATGACGGGTTAAAACTTAAGTATGCGCATCACAGGTGGAAACGCGGCTCGCCGGATTCTGAAGGTCCCCAAAGGCCTGGGCGTGCGGCCCACGCCGGACCTCGTCAAGCAGGCGGTGTTCAACAGCCTGGGCGGCCGGGTCGCGGGGGCACGAGTGCTGGAGCTGTTCGCCGGCACGGGTGCCTTGAGC
>JAPLUA010000501.1 GCA_026397855.1 Verrucomicrobiota bacterium
GTCGGACAAGCGCTTGAGCTCCGGCCCCGCGGCCCGGGCCGGGGGCCCGATCAGGCCCAGGGCTTTCGCCGCGGTTGATCGCAGCGCAGGGGACTCGTCTTTCAACGCCTCGATCAGGGCAGGCACGGCCGGTTGCGCCTTCCAGCTTATTTCTCCCAGCGCGCCCGCCGCTGCGGCGCGCACCTCCGGCACCGGGTCTTTCAGGGCCGCGGCGAGCGCCGCGAGGGCCGGTTCGTCGGAGGCGTGGACGGCGGCAAGCGTTGCCATCGCCTGCTGCCGGGAAGCCGGATCCTCATCCTGCATCATGCGCAAAAGCGCGGGCTCCACCAGGCGGCGTGATACTCCCATGGTCATGATCGCCCTGGCTGCGCCTTGCCGCACCAGCCCCCTTTCGCGCTCGATGGCCTGGAGCAGCGCAGGCAAAGCCGGCTGCCCGACCTTCGCGAGGCAAACTACGACTGCCGTTCGAATCTCCTCCTTCTGCTCCTTGAACTCCTCAAGCAGGGCGGGAATCGCTGGCTCCGCGTCCGCGCCGAGCCGGGCCAGTCCGTCTATGGCGGCGTAGCGGACATCCGGATTCCTGTCCCGCAAGGCGCCGGTCAAAACCGGGAGCGACTCTTTGCCGATGGAGCCCAGGGCCGTGGCAGCGTCCCAGCGGGATTCAGGCGCTTTACCGAGCAGCATTCGTCCCAGGGCGGGAATGGCATCCTTGGCGTCCGGTCCGATGACGCCCAGCGCCCGCGCCGCGGCGCTGTGAACCACGGTCTCCTCGGGAATCCGCGCATGCCTTAACATCGGGATGCGGAACCTGGGCGGAAGCTTGAGCGCCGTCACCCAAAGCGCCTTGCGCCACATCGGATCCCGGGACTCCAGCAGCCGGATGAGTTCCGGCGCCGCCGTCGTTCCCAGCGACCGAAAAGCCGACGCAGCATCCTCGCGGGCGCGCGGGCTCACGGCATCGAATTGCAGGGCCCATGCTTTGATGGTCTTTCCCTGGTAAAGCGGGGCCTGTGAATGGAGCCGGGCGAAGAAGACCACCGCCAGCAAGCCCATCCCGAGCGACCCGAAGCCGATGAGCAGGATCTTTCTCAAGCCTAGACCGCCCGGGCCGGCGCGCGCGGCGTTTCCGCCGTCCGCACCAGCAGTTGGCGGTAGGCCGCCAGCGCCAGCAGGGGCCAACTGTTCCGGTACATGTCGTACTTCAGGTAATAGACTTTGGGAAAGCCGGTGCCGGTGGCCTCGTCCTCAGTCCAGGAGCCGTCGTCATTCTGCATGCGGACGAGATACTCGATGCCGCGCTGGAGGCTGGGTCGCTCCGGATCGTCAAAGGCGCACAGGCCCATGACCGCCCAGGCGGTTTGCGAGGCCGTGCTGGGGCCCTGCCCTTTGAAAACGGGATCATCGTAAGTGTTGCAGCGCTCGCCCCAGCCGCCGTCCTCATGCTGCACGCTCTCCAGCCAGTCGCGGGCGCGGGTCAACCAGGGCTGGCTCATGTCCAGATTCAAGGCACGCAGGCCGCGCAAGACCTGCCAGGTGCCGTAAATGTAATTCACCCCCCAGCGACCATACCAGGAGCCATCGTCCTCCTGATGCTCCCGCAGAAAGCGCAGGGCCTTCTGCACCTGGGGATGCTCGACGCTCCAGCCTTCGTAGCCCAGTAGTTCCAGGATGCGCGAGGTGATGTCCGCGCACTCGGGATCCAGCATTGCGTTGTGATCGGCAAAAGGCACCTTCTCGAGCACACCCTTGGTGCAGTCTTTGTCGAACGCCGCCCAGCCGCCGTCCTTGCATTGAAAGGTCATCATCCAAGTCAGGCCGCGCTGAAAACACTCATCGCGCCGCTGCCGGTCGCCGGTCGGGACCTTGCGCAACGCCAGCAGCACCATCGCCGTGTCGTCCACGTCGGGGTTCCATTTGTTCTCGAATTCGAAGACCCAGCCGCTGGGCTCGACCTTGGCGGGGTTCTTATATTGCCAATCCCCCCGGAACCGGATCTCCTTGGTCATCAGCCATTCGGCGGCCTTCTTAATGGCCGGATGGTCCTCGGGCACGCCGGATTCGCGCAGGCACATCGTGACGATCGCGGTGTCCCACACCGGGGATAGGCAAGGCTCGATGCGCACCGTGCGATCGTCCTCATGCTGATGCATCTTGAGTTGTTCCTCGATCCGCACGATCTGAGGATGGTCGTCGGGGTAGCCCAGCAAATTGAGCGCGATCATCGAATTGAGCATGCCGGGGAAGATCGCAGCCAGCCCGTCCGAGCCCTCGAACCGTTCCAGCATCCATTGCTCGGCCTTCCTGAGGGCGCGCTTGCGGAAGGGATGCACGTTATGCTCTGCAAACCACTCGGCAAACTTATGCAGGCGGTCCAGCCAGAGGAAGAAGTTGCGCCACGTCAACCGCTCCGGGTCAGGAGCCAGCGCCAGGTCGCGCTCGTGGATGCCGTCCGGGTAGAGCTCGTCGAGGTTGACGTTGTTCTTCGGCGGGCGCGTCGGCTTGAAGTGGTTGATGATCGAGAGCGGCACGAGGATGGAGCGGCTCCAGGAACTCATCTCGTTGATGTTCACGTAGAACCATTTGCCGATCAGGATGATCTCGCAGGGAATCGTCGGGACATACTGCCAGGGGAAAAGGCCCAGCAACGCCAGGGACAGCTTCGAGAAGGTGTTCATGCGCGGCACCCCACCCAGGCTCATCGCCATCTCCCGCGCGCGCAACATGTGCGGGTCGGTGACCGGCACCCCGGCCAGCTTCAGGGCCAGGTAAGCCTTGATCGTCGCGTTAACCTCCGCCGGGCCGCCGGGATAGATGTTCCAGCCCCCGTCGGGCAACTGCATCGAGAGGATATGATTGACCGCCTTGCGCTGCCACGCCAGGTCCACCTTGCCGTGCCAATGCCGATAGGCGACCAGGTCGGACACGATCGTCGCATCCACCATCAATTCGCCAATCCAGTAGCCCTCGGCCTTCTGTTCGCTCAGCAAATAGCTCTGGGACCGCCCGATGGCGGTTTCCAGCTCGGCCGGCGGTCGAAATCCCAGGTCCTGCTGACCCGACTGTTCTTCCAAACCGCGTTCTCGGAATAATACTGCATCCACGCAATTAATTTGCGAACCCAGCCCCGAACTGTAAAGGAATTATTCCCCTGGAGCCCACCACTCCCGCCTCGACACGTGCCCCGCGTCCCACTACCCTCTTGCCCGATGGTTCTGGATTTCACCAAGATGAACGGCGCGGGGAATGACTTTGTGCTCCTGGATAATCGGGCACGCAAGGTCAGCCTCTCCTGCGACCAGATTGTGCGGCTTTGCGACCGGCACCGCGGCGTCGGGGCGGACGGCGTCATGCTGCTGGTCCCGTCGGCTTCAGGCCGGGCGGATTGGGCCTGGGAATTTTACAACAGCGACGGCAGCACGGGCGAGATGTGCGGCAACGGCGCGCGCTGCTTCTCGCGCTTTGTGCAAAGGCTGACCGGGGTCAGCGGCGGGTTCACCTTCGAGACCGGGGCAGGCGTCATCACGGCCAGCTTCCAAGGCGAGCGGGTCACGGTCAACCTGACACAACCGCGCGAGTTACGGCTCCACGAGCAGGTGCCGCTCTCAGCGGGCACCCAGACGATTCATTCCCTCAACACCGGCGTCCCGCACGCGGTGCTGTTCGTGCCCGACGCCGACCGGGTGTTGGTCGGGCAGCTCGGCCCTGAAATCCGCCGCCACGCACACTTCGGACCGAAAGGCACCAATGTCAATTTCGCTCAGCTGACCGGGCCGAACCAGATCCGGGTGCGCACCTTCGAGCGCGGCGTGGAAGGCGAAACGCTGGCCTGCGGCACCGGGGTGACGGCTTCGGCTCTCATCGCGGCGCGGCTGCACGGCTTCACGTCGCCAGTCAAGGTCCGGGTCCAGGGCGGCGACGAGCTGGAAGTGAGTTTCAAGGACCAAGGCGGGGAGTTCACAGACGTGCGCCTGGGCGGCCCCGCGGAGTTTGTGTTCGAAGGAAGGATTGTGATTTGACATGTTTACTGGAACCTATACAGCCATTGTTACGCCCTTTAAGCAGGGCAAGATTGACGAAACCGCCCTCCAACGCCTGATCCAGGCGCAAATCCAGGCCGGCGTGGACGGGATTGTGCCGGTCGGCACCACCGGGGAATCGCCCACGGTGGATTACGATGAGCACATTCACATCATCGCGTTGTCGGTAAAGTTTGCGCGCGGGCGCATCAAGGTGCTCGCCGGCACCGGCGGCAACGCCACCAGCGAGGCGATCCTGCTCACCGAACGCGCCGAAAAGGCCGGGGCCGACGGCTCGCTGCAAGTGGCGCCCTACTACAACAAGCCGACCCAGGAGGGCCTGTTCCAGCACTTCCGCGAGGTGGCGCGCCACACGCGCCTGCCCCTCGTCCTCTACAGCATCCCTGGCCGGTGTGGCATCGAGATCGGGGTGGACACCGTCAAGCGCCTGGCGCAGCAGTGCAAGACGATCGTCGGCATCAAGGAAGCGGGCGGCAACGCCGACCGCGTAAGCCAGTTGCGCGCCGCCCTCGGGCCGAGCTTCGAGATCCTGAGCGGGGATGATTCGCTCACCCTGCCCTTCATGGCCGTGGGCGCGCAGGGCGTCATCAGCGTGGCCTCCAACGTCATCCCCCGCCAGGTCGCGCAGATGGTCAAAGCCTATGCCGCCGGCAAAACCCAAGCCGCCCTCAAGCTCCACCAGCAGTATTACCCGCTGTTCAAGGATCTGTTCATCGAGACCAACCCGGTGCCGGTAAAGGCCGCCCTGGCAATGCTGGGCCAGATCCAGGAGGAATACCGCCTGCCCCTGGTCCCGATGAGTGCGAAGAATCGCGAGGTGCTGCGGGCGACGATGAAGGCCGTCGGGCTTTTGAAATAGGGGAGGCAAATCGTGATGCGTGATGCGTGATACGTGATACGTAATCCGCTGGTTAACGCATCACACATCACGCATCATGACCAAACTCATCATCACCGGATCCAAAGGCCGCATGGGCCGGGCGCTCATCGCCTGCGCCGCTCACCATCCCGAGTTGCAGGTCGTCGGCCAGATTGATCAGGGCGACGATTTGCAGTCTGTGATCCCCCACACCGACGTGGTCATTGACTTCAGCGCCCACAGCGCCACGCCGGCGATTGCGACGCTTTGCGCGGCGCACAAGAAGGCGATGGTGATCGGCACCACGGGCCACTCGGACGAGGGCAAATCTCAAATTGCCCATTGCCAATCTCAGATTCCCATTGTGCTGTCCTCGAACTTCTCGACCGGCGTGAACACGCTGTTCTGGCTGACGCGCAAAGCGGCGGAGATCCTGGGGCCGGGGTTTGACCTGGAGATCGTCGAGATGCACCACCGCCTGAAGCGCGACGCGCCCAGCGGCACGGCCAAGACACTGGCGGAAATCCTGGCCGCCGTCCGCCAGCAGCAGCTTGCCAAGGTAGTGCGACATGGGCGCGCCGGCATCGTTGGTGAGCGCACCCCCGAGGAGATCGGCATGCATTCGATGCGCGGAGGCGACGTGGTGGGCGACCACACCGTGATCTTTGCCGACGTAGGCGAGCGCGTCGAGCTTACCCATAAAGCCTCGACCCGCGAGACGTTCGCAAACGGTGCCTTGCGCGCCGCGCAATGGGTGGCGAACCAAAAGCCCGGCCTCTACGACATGCAGGATGTGCTCGGCTTAAAGTAGGACAGGCGTCCCGCCTGTCTCCCCATGAGCTCCGTCCCCCTGGCAATTATCGCGCTAGGCTCGAACCTGGGCCACCCCCGCGGAAACGTGCTCCGCGCCATCGAACGGTTGCAAAGCCTCTCCGCAACGCCCCTGCTGAAGTCCTCACTCTGGCAATCCACGCCGCTGGATTGTCCACCCGGCTCCCCGGTGTTCATGAATGCGGTGGTGGTCCTGGTGCCACCAGAGGGCGAGACCCCGGAGTCGCTGCTGGCCAAACTGCAGGCGCTGGAAAGCGAGTTTGGGCGGTTCCCCAAGAAGGTGTTGAACGAACCGCGCCCGCTGGACCTGGATTTGGTTGCTTTCGGAGGCGAGATTCGCGCCACCATGGAATTGGTTCTACCTCATCCCCGCGCGCATGAGCGGCGCTTTGTTCTGCAACCCCTCTCCGAGATCCTGCCGGACTTGATCCTGCCGGGGCAGACGCAAAGCGTGGCCCAGTTGCTGGAGCAGTTGGCTCCGGACAACGGGATGCGCAAGCTCACAGCTCAGCTTTAGCCGGCTCCTCTTTGTATCGGAAGAGAACCGCGAACAACATCAGGATGCCCAGGGCGAGGAACGCCGGCAGTTGCCATACCTTGTTCCACAGCGGCAATGGCTTGGATAGCGCACTCAGCGGCTGGGAAACGACTTCGCTGCTGGGAACGTATCCCGAGCCTTCGCGCTTGAACACCTCAATGCTCGCGGCGCCGGTGTCCTTGGTAATCTGCTTGATCTTGCCGAAGACGGAGCTGCCGGCCACCGCCCACCGTACGAGGTTGCCCTCGGCCAGCGTCGCCGTGTCCTGCACCGCCTGAAACCTCACCGGCTCAACCTTCGGGAAGCTGTAAGCATCCACCACCAGGCCGGACAGATTGGCACCCACGAACATGCCGGCGCCGAGCATGACAAAGGCGATGAAGCCCTGGGCTTTCGCGCGGATCGTTCCGGGCGCTTTCTTATCCACGTAAATGAAGGCGGTCACGAAGAAAAAGTCGTAGCAGACGCCGTGCAGCAAGATGCCCAGGTAGAGCGGCCAGAGCGTGGCTGAGGTGTAGCCCAGGCTGAAAAACAGGTACCGGGCAACCCAGCAGAGCATGCCGACAATCAGCATCCACTTCACCCCCAGCCGTACGAAGAAGAAAGGCATGACCAGCATGAAGAAGATCTCCGACATCTGCCCCATGGTCATGGTGCCGGCGATATTCGAGACACTGCAGTCGCTCAGGAAAGTCGGCGTGAAGCTGAAGTAAAAGGTCAGCGGGATGCAAATAAGAAACGCCGCGAACACGAAGATGGCGAAGGAGCGCTCCTTCATCAGTTGAATCGCATCAAGTCCCAGCACGTCCCGCACGGTGACGGAGCCCGTCCCTTTAGGAGGCGTATGCGGCAGGGTGAAACAATAAAGGCCCATGAGCACCGAAACCACGGCCGCCATCTGGAACGGCAGCGCGGTGGTCGTCGCCTTGACTCCGAGCAACAGCCCGACGGTCAGGCCAGCGCAGATCCAACTGATGGTGCCCAGGACGCGGATGCTAGGGAACTCTTTGCCCGGATCCTTCATCTGGGCGAAGGAGATCGAATTCGTCAGCGCCAGCGTCGGCATGTAGCACAGCGTGTGGCCGATCAGCAGCGGGTAGAAGGTGGAAAACGATTTGGCCTGCGACACGCCATAGAGGAACAGGCCCCCGATAATGTGAAGCGTTGCCAGGATCTTCTCCGTCGCGAAGAACCGGTCCGCGACCATGCCGACAAAGAACGGCGACAGCATGGCCGCCAGCGCCGTGGAGTTGTAGGCGAAGCCGATTTGCTGGCCGGTGAAGTTCAAGCTCCCCCCCAGGTAGGGCCCCATGGTCACATACCAGGAACTCCAGATGAAATACTGGAAGAACATCATCAGGGACAGGCGCAGACGGAGTTGGGTATTCATGAGCAAGGGTTATCCGGCTTGATTGGTATCACCAGGGCTTCCACCGTGGTATGAGGCTGTTGTATTGGGTATCATGAACGGACGCGCAGAAAACTAGCGGAAAGCCCCGGCTGGCGGCAAGCAGTAAAGGAACATTCGGCTCGACTCCGCCCCCGGCGGCCAGGTATAAGAAAAGAATGCGCGCCGCATTGAAGCACTTGCCGCCGCTGATCCTGGCCTCCGCCTCACCGCGGCGGCTGGAACTGCTGCGCCAACTGGACCTCGACTTCAAGGTCATGCCAGCCGAGGTGGTGGAGATTCATCACGAACAGATGACGGCTCACGAACTGTCGCAGGTCAACGCCTACCGCAAAGCCCGCGCGGCAGCCAAGAAATCGCCCGACGCGCTGGTGCTGGGCGCCGACACGCTGGTCTGCCTCGATACAGCCCTGTTTGGCAAGCCAAAGACGATGGAAGAGGCGTATCAGATGCTGGAACAACTGCAAGGCCGCACCCACCAGGTGGTCACCGGCATTTGCCTCCTGCATTTGCGCCGCCATCGCCAGGCGGTGTTTGCGGAGAGCACAGCCGTCACCTTCCATCCGCTGGACGAGCTGGCCATCCGCCGCTACCTCAGCCGCATCAACCCGCTCGACAAAGCGGGCGCCTATGCGATCCAGGAGGAAGGCGACATGATCGTGGAAAGGATTGCCGGCTCCTACACCAACGTCGTTGGCCTTCCCCTCGAACGCCTGGCCGCCGAGTTGGAATCCTGGGCCACCGCATAACCGGCAGGAACTCCAACCCTCCCCCGTCACGCATCACGCATCACGCATCACGCATCACGTTTCAGCCCCCCCTGCTCAGTTCCTGCCACAAATGCGCGCTCATAAGCTGCCCCTTGGCGAAGCAGTCCAGGTCAAACTTCTCATTGGGTGAATGCGCGTTGTCGTCGGGCAGCGCGAGCCCCACCAGCAGCGCGTCCGCGCGAAGGATCTTCTTGAAGTCGTTCACGATCGGAATGGATCCCCCCTCGCGCAGCAGCACCGGCTCACAGCCGAAGGCCAGTTTCAACGCGCGCAAGGCCGCCTGCGCCTGCGGGCCGGTCGGCGAAACCAGGTAGGCCTCGGCGCCATGTCCGGACTTGATCTCGATGCGCACGCTCGGCGGGCAGAGCTTCTTCAGATGCTGCCGCAGCAGCCGGATGATGCGGGCCGGCTTCTGGTTGGGCACCAGGCGGACGGTGATCTTCGCGCGCGCCCATGCAGGGACGATGGTCTTGCTGCCCTCGCCCTGGTAGCCGCTGGTCAGGCCGTTGATCTCGAACGTGGGCCGGGCGGACCGCTGTTCGATCGGTGTAAAGCCGCGCTCGCCAAACAAGGCCGGCACACCGAGGAACTTCCGGTATTCGGCCTCCTTGAACGGCAGCCGGGCAAACTGCTTCCGCTCGTAGGCTGACAGCGGGGCGACCTCATCATAAAACCCGGGGATGGTTACGCGCCCGTTCTTGTCGCGGAGTTTGCCGAGCAACTGGCATAGCGCCATCGCCGGGTTATCCACCGAGCCGCCGAAGATGCCCGAGTGCAAGTCGCGGCTCGGGCCGTGGAGCGTCACCTGGAATGCGGCTATGCCGCGCAAGGCGTAAGTGAGGGCGGGATGTTTGGGTGTCGGCATGCCCGTGTCTGAAATAATGATAGCATCGCAAAGCAGGTCCGCTCGGCGCTCCTTGAGGAACTCCTCCAGGCTGCTGCTGCCCACCTCTTCTTCGCCCTCGATCACAAAGGTCAGATCGCACGGCAGTTCGGTGCCCGTCTTGAGATAAGCCTCGACGGCCTTCAAGTGAGCAAGGTTCTGCCCCTTGTTGTCACTCGCGCCGCGCCCGAACAAAGACCGGCCTTCAATGCGGGGCTCGAAGGGAGGCGACTTCCACAGATCGAACGGCTCCGGCGGCTGAACGTCGTAATGGCCGTAAACGACAAAATGAGGGCGGCGCGCGCCTTGAGCTTTGGCCCGCGGCGTCCGGGCGACCACGATCGGATGGCCCTTGGTGGCGCAGAGCTCGGCCTGCAAACCGATTGCCTGGCAATGCTTCACCACCCATTCCGCACAGGCGCGCAGGTCGGAACGGTGTTGGGGCTGAGCCGAGACGCTGGGAAACCGCACGTAGTCGCACAGCTCCTGAATGGACCGTGACTCGTTCTGCTTTAGGTAATCAAGAACACGTTGCATGCCTCGCTTTGTAGCAGGGAACGGACTGAAAGCAAAGGGCAAGTGTTCCTCCGTTTCCGGGGGGTGCGCATCTTAAATCTTTCAAAGCAGCCGCCCCCCGCTTATTCCTTCAAGCTCCGCGGGAGCGACATGTCTCCCACCCCGCGCCACTATGCCGCCCCGATGGGGCTTGCGGCGGTCTTGTTTGGGTCCGCGTGCTATAAACATTCCGGTCCTACGGAGCTGGCGGCTTCGGCCGTCCCTGCGGGGGCTTGGCAGCCTTATGGCCGTCGTTACAGCTTCGAAGCGCTGGGCCATTGTCATTTGCCCCCCCCCAGACAGGGACCAAGTCGCTTTCTGCAATGATTCTACTCCCTCAATTCCTAGCGGCATTGGACATTCGTGTCCGATCCCCGAGCGCACTCAACCTCGGAGCGGACAAGAATGTCCAATGCAGCCGGGATTTGAAGCGCCACCTCCCACGGGGAAGGTGGAAGGAATGGACTGGGGTGGGCATCAGTGATGCAATCCCTTTGGGATTGGGCGCCTTCCACGGGGCGACGGGTGATGCAACCCCGTTCGGGGTTGGGGTGCTTTTCGGTGCGATTACCCGGGGTAGCGCACGGCGCGCAACCCCGGGCTGAGTGATGCAATCCCTTCGGGATTGAGCTCCGCCGAACCCCAACCAACCCCCAGAGCAAGCCGGATGCTCCCTATCGCCTACCAGTCCCACATGGCGAGCAACATGGTAGTAACCTGGTAGGAACCTGGTAGCAACATGGTAGTACCTTGCTTTGGCGATGCAGGGTACTACCATGTTGCTACCATGTTGCTACCAAGGTACTACCATGTTGCTTGGGAGTGAGTGGGCTGCCGCTACCGGGAGGAGGCCTTTAGCCGTAAGCATTCATCGGCGGCGAAGGCGA
>JAPLUA010000138.1 GCA_026397855.1 Verrucomicrobiota bacterium
CGCGCAGACCCTCGATGGGCCGCACATCGGGTCCGACGATTCGCGCGTGGGCGGACCAGCCGCCACCGCCCTGGGTGATCTTCAGCATGAGTTCGTTGGTGCCTTCCTTCAGCCGGATCGGCACCACATCCTGGTCGGGCACGTCGGCGCGGTTGATATCATTGGTATGCACCAACACGCCATTCAGCCAGGCTTTCACGCCGTCATCGCTGCCCAGCAGCAGGAATCCATCGCGTTCGGCGGGCGAGGTGATTTGCGTCTTCAAATAGGCTACGCAGTTCTCCCGGCCCGGAAAGAGCGCGGCCAGGTTGATAGGGTCGGCGGGGGCGACCGTGGTCCATTTCACCCCTTTGCCAGGCTTTTCGGGGGCGAAGGCCATTTTGAAGAGCTTGCTGAGATTGTTCGCACCAGGATCACTGTAGGGGCCGGAGAGCAGCCAGTCGCGGATGAAGGGGCCGGGGCCGGCGGACTTGACGCGAAGGGCTATGGCGCGCTTTGTGAGTTCCGGAGCCTTGCAATGCTCCATGACTTTGGTTGCGGCCTCGCCTGCAAGCTGCGCGTTGGTGGTTGCGACCTGTTCCGCCACTGTGATCGCCGCCTGGGCGGCTTCACTGGCGAGGTCGGCGTTGGTCAGGTCGGCGATCACAACTTGCAGCGCTGCTGTGGTTGGAATCTGGCCGATCCTGGCGAGGGCCTGCTTCTTCTCCTCGGGGCGCGTCGCCGCCGAGCGGGCCTGCTGAAGCATCTGCAGGCGTTTGCCGGTGTCGGGCTCCTGGGCGGCCACATCAATGCATCCGCGCAGGGCGAGCACGCGGACCGATGGGGCGCCGCTGGTGCGGGCGAGTTCGAGCAGCATCGAGGCCGGGGCCGGATTCGGCCACTGTCCCAGCACGCGCACGGCTGCCTTGACCATTTCCGGATCCTGCTCGCGGGCGGCCGCCTCTGCGGCCTCCAAGGCGGCAGGCGTGCCCAGTTCGGCCAGCACAGGCAGAACCTGGCGGTGCTCCGTTGAAGGCATCCGCCGCATGGCTTCAAGAGCGGAGCGCGTCACGCCGCCCTTGTCCGGGCTGGCTTTGCAGATGGCGTAAAGCGCGTTCATGGCAAGCTCGTGGTCTGCCTCCGGGACCGACCTGGCGGTAATATTCAGGAGCGGAATGAGCGTGTCCGGAACGGCGAGCTTGCGCAGGGACTCCAGCGCGGCGGAGCGCGCCGGCCCCGACGCCGCTGCGGCGTTCTCCAGCAGAACGCCGGCTGCATCCGCGTCCCCGCGCTCTCCCAGGGCGCGCAACAGCTCCGCCTTTTCCTCGGGCCCGGCGGCCGCAATCTCCTTGAGCAGAGCCTCGCGCACCCCGGCTCCGCGCACCCGGACCAGCGCTTCGCGCGCCGCATCGCGTTCGGCCGGCTCGCCGCGCGCCGCCGCCCGGGCCAGCGCCGGAAGAGCGGAGGTGTCTCCGAGGTCTGACAGCGCCATCCACGCCGCGGAACGGACGGATGCGTAGGGGCTTTGCATGGCCAGGTGCACCGTGGGTAACACATCCACCCCCAGCTTAAGACTGGCATCCAACACCGCCAGTTGGGCGCCGGCCGACAGCCTGGTCCACTGTTGCAGGCAGCCCTCGATGGTGGGGGCATCACCCAGCTCGCGCACAGCTTTCATCGCCGCCATCTGAAGCGGGCGATCCTTTCCGAGCAGGGCCTGGCTCACCATTTTGGGGCGATGTTTGGCGTCCGCCAGGACCATGCCCCGCCATGCAGCGACTCGGATGCACTCGGGGTATCTGGTGGTGAATAGCTTGCGGTAGAGCGACTCGGCTTCCTTGTCGTCGCCGGCAGCGATCCGCAGCTCGGCGCTTTGCAACAGGCCATTCAGCACGGCGGGCTGAACCGCGGGCGGGACCTTGTTGCGCACGGAGATCAGGGCGACGGTGCCCTCCTTGTCGCCGATCCGGCCCAGGGCGGTTGCGGCCGCCGAGGCCACCATGGCATCACTGCCCCGGAGCAACGGCTTGAGCAGCGGCACGCCGGCCGTGTCGCGCCGCCAGCCCACCGAGTCGGCCACGCCCGACTGGAGCGCGCCGGAGGTGGTCAGGAGCGCCTGGCGCAATGCCGCGCCTGCTTCAGGCGCAGGCATCTCTTCCAGGGCATAGCGCGCGGCCTGCGAGAGACGTTCGTCGCCCAGTAGCGCGGCCAGCGCGGGCACAGATTTGGCCGTGCCGATCACGCGCAGCCGCTGGCAGGCGGCGCATTTGTCGGGCGCGCCGGCGGCGGATTGCAGCGTCGCAATCTGGTTCTGTTCCTCGTCGGCCCTGGCTCCGGGGGTGCTGATTGCCAGCAGGCAGGCAATTGCGAGGAGGCTCAAATGATTCAGCTTCATCTTGATCATGGGGCTTAAATGGGATGGCATTCGATATTGGATCAGAGCCGCCAGGGCGGACGGGGAGTGTAGGAAAGGAGCCGGTTGGCCTGGGCGTCGCCGGCAAACTCACCCTTGACCGGGCCCCAAGATCGGC
>JAPLUA010000200.1 GCA_026397855.1 Verrucomicrobiota bacterium
GCTTAATCCCAAACTATGCAGCAGGTAAACTTGGGAATGATCGGCGGCGGCACGGTGGGCAGCGGCGTGTTTCACGCGCTTCAGCTCAATGGCGGCCTCTTGGCCTCGCGCATCGGCGTGGAGGTTCGGGTCCGCAAGGTGGCCGTGAAGGCGTTTGACGAGCCGCGGCCGTATGAGATTCCGAAGTCGAGCATGACGACGGACTGGCAGGCGGTGGTGAGCGATCCGCAGGTGGATGTCATCGCCGAACTGGCGGGCGGCACCGCCATAGCCCGCACGATGGTGCTGGCCGCGCTGAAGCTCGGCAAGCCGGTCGTCACGGCCAACAAGGCGCTGCTCTCCGCATGCGGTGAGGAGCTGTTTGCCGCGGCCCGCGAGCACGGGACCAACCTCTACTACGAGGCGAGCGTGTGCGGCGGCATCCCGATCATCAAGTCGCTGCGGGAGGGCTTCGTCGGCAACCGCATCACCCGCCTTTACGGCATCGTCAACGGCACCTGCAATTACATCCTCACCCGGATGAAGCTGGAAGGGGCGGATTTCGAGGCGGTGCTCAAGGACGCGCAGGCGCAGGGTTACGCGGAGGCTGAGCCGTCGCTGGACGTTGACGGCCACGACGCGATGCACAAGATCGGCATCCTGGCGTCGCTGGCGCACGGCTTCTGGGTGAACCCGAAGGACATCTACGTGGAAGGCATCCGATCGGTGACGCAAACGGACATCCAGTTCGCCAACCAGCTCGGCTACACGATCAAGCTGCTGGGGATTATCAAACGGGACGAGGGGCAGGGGACGAAGGCCGGCGCGCGGCGATCATCGCCGGCGCGGGTCCAGGTGTCGGTTTATCCCACGCTGGTGCCGAACGGGCACGTGCTGGCGAGCGTGAACCACGTCTTCAATGCGGTGTTTGTTCGCGGCGACATCGTCGGCGACACCCTGTTCTACGGCCGCGGCGCGGGCAAGGATGCCACCGCCAGCGCGGTGCTGAGCGACCTGGCGGATGCGGCGCTCGACTTGAAGTTCGGCACCAAGCATCGCGTGCCGCCCTTCGTGCAGCACGAGCGCGACGGCGCGGTGGTGCCGATCGGGGATGTCGTCTCCCGCTATTTCGTCCGGCTGAACGTCATGGACAAGCCCGGGGTTTTGGCTAAGATTTCGGCGATCTTCGGCGAGGCCGCCATCGGCATCTCGTCCGTGATCCAGCCGGAGGGGCACCAGGGCGCGACGGTTCCGCTGATCCTGATGCTGCACGACGCGCCCAACGGGGCCGTGACCCGCGCGCTGAAGAAGATCAGCGGGCTCGCGGTGGTCAAAGGCGCCCCGGTGATGATACGCGTAGAGAACTTTGCATAGAGTATGGCACTAATTGTTCAGAAATACGGCGGCACCTCGGTGGGGAACCCCGAGCGCATCAAGAATGTCGCGGCCCGCGTGGCCAAGTACCGCGCCAAGGGCGACCAGGTGGTCGTCGTGGTCTCCGCGATGAGCGGTGTGACCGACAACCTCATCAAGCTGGCCAAGGAGATCATGCCGCTGCCCAACGAGCGCGAGATGGACGTGCTGCTGGCGACCGGCGAGCAGACGACCATCGCTTTGGCGGCTATCGCCCTGCACTCGCTGGGCCTTCCGGCGGTCTCCCTGACCGGCGCCCAGGCCGGCATCGTCACCGACGGCGTGCATACCAAGGCCAGGATCCAGAACATCACCCCCCAGAAAATCCACGACCTGCTGAACGAGGGCAACGTGGTCATCGTGGCCGGGTTCCAGGGCCAGACCACCGAGGGCCAGGTCACTACGCTGGGCCGGGGCGGCTCGGATTTGACCGCCATCGCGCTTGCGGCGGCGCTGAAGGCCGACCTGTGCCAGATTTACACGGACGTGGACGGCGTCTATACCGCCGACCCGCGCATCGTCCCGGGCGCCAGGAAGCTGGAGGAGATTTCCTACGACGAGATGCTCGAGCTGGCCAGCCTCGGCGCCAAGGTGATGCAATCGCGCTCCGTGGAGTTCGCGAAGAAGTTCGGCGTGGTGTTTGAAGTTCGCTCCAGTCTCAACGAAAACCCAGGTACTATTGTGAAAGAAGAAACCAAGAACATGGAAAGCGTCGTCGTGCGCGGCGTCTCGCTCGATAAGAATCAGGCCAAGGTCACGCTCGTGGCCGTCCCGGACAAGCCCGGCGTGGCGGCCCGTATTTTCAAGGCGATCGGCGACTCGAACGTCAACGTGGACATGATTGTGCAGAACATCAGCCACGGCAGCGGCGCGCCCGCGACCGATCTTTCCTTCACCGTTGACAAGCCCGACCTGCTCAAGGCCCAGAAGGTCATTGACGGGCTGAAGGAGGAGATCGGGTTCGGCAAGGTCATCTCCACGGATAAGATCGGCAAACTGTCCATCGTCGGCGTCGGCATGAAGAGCCATACCGGCGTGGCCGGCAAGATGTTCGACACGCTCGCCCGGGAAGGGGTCAACATTGACATGATTTCCACCAGCGAGATCAAGATCTCCGTGGTGATTGACCTGGCCAAGGGCGAGGCTGCGATGAGAGCCGTGCACGCGGCGTTCCTGGGGTAGGCAGGCTACGCTCGCTGCGAGAATCGGGCCGGGGGATGGACCGCGCAGGCGCGAAGAAACGACAGCCGCACACCCCGGCCAATCCCAACAGCAGGGCATCAGCCCTGAAGTGCGCATCTCACATTTTTCCCGAGCGCGGACATTTTCGCCCAATCCCGTGGGAGCGACCTGTTGATAGCACGCAAACCCTGACAAGCCCACCGCAAGCCCCATCGGGGCTCCAATGCCTTTGTTACGTCACAGCGGATAACGGGCATTGTAGCGATTTGTTACATTCCAGGGGTCCCCACACATACCACCCGCCCCCCTCAAGGCCCTGCAGCGGGCTCCAGGCGCGTTTGCGGGGCATTCCAGACCTTCTCCCCACCCCCCGTTTCAGTCCGCACAGCTCTGTCCACCCGTTTTCCGCA
>JAPLUA010000055.1 GCA_026397855.1 Verrucomicrobiota bacterium
AGCCGTGACCGTTGACCGCCCGGGGACAGCACCCGCCCCGGGCGCCGTGGCGGAGGCTTGCGCCACCCACATGCGTGGCTGCCCGAAGCAACCCTCCTTTCAGGGAATCCGTGTGCGACACTGCCCGGAACCAACTCCATGGCCACGGTCCGGGTCACACCCGGCACGGGCTGTCCGCCGACTCGCCGGGGCCATCGCTCTAAACTTTAGTGTGTGCGGCTCACCCCCAAAGTGCTAAACCTTTACACGACATTTTCATGAGCGATATCAAGACAGTCAGGACGTCAGCAACCCGTGGGTTGGTTGAAGGTCGGCCCAAGCCGGGGCGGGTATTCGATTGGCTCCCGAGCTCTGCGCTGATCGCGCTCTGCCTTTTTGCTTCCTTCGCCCGAGCGCAGCAATCTCTGCCGGCGACCAACGTGTTCACCTCCCAGCCCCTTTCGCTGGCCGACACCATTAACATCGCCTTGCAGCAGAATCCGCATATCGTGCGCGCGCAGAAGGATGTGGAAGCCGCGCAGGGTGTTGTCGTTCAGACCCGGGCTGTCGCCTATCCCAAGCTGCAGGCGGCGGGCAGTTACTCGGGCGTGCAGTCCACCGATGTGGACACACCGCGGGCCGCCATTGCCAACTTCAGCTTCGGCGCCGAGCAGTCCTGGGCCTCGCAGATCCGAGTCGTGCAATCCCTCTATCAAGGCGGGCGCGTTCTCTCCTCCTTGCGGGTCGCGAAGCTCACCCGGGAGCGCTCGCTCCTGATGTATCAGACCGCGGTGGCGGACACGGTGCTGGAGGTGCAGTTGGCCTATTACGATGTCCTGCTCGCGGCGCAGGAGATCATCGTGCAGGAGAAATCCGTCGAGCTGCTCGGCAGCGAGCTGGCCGACACCAAACGCCGCTATGACGCCGGCACTGTGCCCCAGTTCAACGTGCTTCGCGCCCAGGTTGAATTGGCGAACCAGCAGCCGAAGCTGATCCGCGCCAGGAACAGCTTCCGCATCGGCAAGAATGTTCTTGCCAATGTGCTTGGCTTTAACATACCCAAGGACACGGTCGAGGACATTCCGCTGAATCTATCGGACAAGCTCGAGGCCGAGCCTTACCGGGTTGACCTGCCGCGCGCGATCGCCCTTGCGCTGGATCGGCGTACTGAACTCGGCTCATTGCGCAAAGCGCAGGCGCTTCGCTTCGAGGACATTGTCAACGCCAAGTCCGGTTACAAACCCAGCCTCCAGGCCTACGGCGGCTATGAGGCCCGCAGCTCCATGTTCACCTCCGACCTCTCCTTCGAGGTGCATGGCTGGATGGCCGGCGTGCAGCTCACCTGGGACCTTTTCGACGGCTTCCGCACCAAGGGCAAAGTAATGGAGGCTACCGCCCTTTACGAACGCGCTGGCGCCGAGCTGGATGATACCGGCCGCCGCATCGAACTGGAAGTCCGCACCGCCTTCTCCAGGTTCGTTGAGGCTAATGAACTGCTCGATTCCCAGAAAAAGGTGGTGGAACAGGCTGAGGAAGCCCTCCGCCTCGCCACCGCGCGCAGTGACGCCGGCACAGGAACGCAGCTTGACGTCCTCAGCGCCCGAACAGCCCTCACGGACGCCCAAACCACCCAAATTGAGGCCCTGCACGGCTATTCCACCGCCCGGGCGAGGCTGGAGCGTGCGGTGGGCCTGAATGTTCCGTGCCAAAACGCACCGCGATAGACCGAATTTGGCCTGCCGATTACGAGATTTCGTAGTCCCTCCCAAGGCTTATTCACCACCCCCGATAGATTGTGAATAACTTTCCAATAAATCGGCTACAAAGCTGTTGACGGGGTGGGGGATAGTGGGTAAAAGTGGGTCGATGTGGGGCATTAATGCCATGTGGACCCTGCGGTGAATAAGATGGAAGTGAACGACAATATCGAGCCGACATATTACAACTCGCGCTATAGGCACGGGGTTGATGAGAAGCGACGCGTTCAGATTCCAGCCAAGTGGAGGCCCTCCAAGCCCGGGACGGAACTGACATTGGTATTGTGGCCGAAGGCGAAAGAGGGTGCTTGCCTTCGAGTTTTGCCGCCGTCACAGATGGCGAAGCTGATGAAGGACATTGACGTGATGTCGAACAGCGACCCGAACAAAGTGGTGTTGAAGCGGTTGATCGGCGGCGAGTCGGTTCAGGCAACACTGGACAAGTCCGGGCGGATCTGTCTTCCGGAGGATATGGCAATGGCAGCCGGCATCTCTGACACTGCCGTGCTGGTTGGATTGCTTGATAATTTCGAAATCTGGGCACCCGAGCGACATGAGCAACTGAAGGCCTCGGACGCGGTCATGGCGCCGGAAGCGTTTAGACTGATGGAGTGATTTATGAGCCTGCTGCAATTACTAACGACGGGCAAGAGTCTGGTAGGGCTTCAAGATGAAGGAACCCGATACCGGGTGACTCAACAGAGACTTTTGCCGAGGTTTGGCCCGGCAAGGAATCCGTTCTGCGCGGCAGTGACTGCGCATTCCGCGAGCCCAGAGGTTCGCAGAGTGGGCGCAGCGGCTCCCGCTCCGTCGTGGCAACAAGCGCCCCGGGTTGTGGCAACGCCGCCCCCGGTGCCACCGGCCAGCTCCGGTCGAGGCCATGTTAAGAGCGGGCTCCGGTCAGCGGCGATCGCGTTGCGGGATAAATGGTCGGGGAAGCTGGGCGCGATGCTATCCCGTCCCGGCGTCAAGCCGCTGAAAGCCGCCGCCCCTGGTCCGGCAAGGGTGGCGGTGCAGGGTGAACTGGCATTGGACCGGATCACAGTGGTCCGGAATGACTTGAGTGATGCCGACCTCGAAGTCGTTCCCGCCAAGCCGATTGCAGTGCAGCAGAGCATGGTTTCGGCTAGGCCGGCACAAAGTGCGGGCGGATCGGGAAGCGCGGCCTGGGGCCGTGTATCGGCGATCTTTCGGGCGGACAAAGCGTGACGTGAAAGGTCCGATGCGTGGGTTCAGGATTCCAGCACATCCCGGTGATGATGGCAGAGGTGCTGGCCGCGCTGAGGCCGATGCCCGGGGGACGGTACGCCGACGGGACCCTCGGTGGAGCTGGACACGCGGCAGCC
>JAPLUA010000568.1 GCA_026397855.1 Verrucomicrobiota bacterium
AGGTTCAGACGGGCCGGGGTTGGGGGTAATACGGCCCTCGCGGACCGTGACCAGAGGCATGTCAACAAGCGCCTCCCGGAACAATTTCACCATTGTTTGCAGAGGGCTTGCGTTTAGCGCGAGGGCGATCATTTGTTCAAGCGCGAGACCAGTCCTCGACGTGTGGAAGAAGTCAGGAATCGGCGCTCAGGACACAAAACCATCCGGCAGCCCCTTTGTCAAAGGATAAACTCAGACGGCGATTCGCGAGTCGTTGGCAGGGACGTCTTGCCAAGGTGTCCGTGTTGGGCCGGAACCGCACGGTTCGGCGTCCGTCCCTGCGTGCGAACGACAGTTGATGAGGCTAACGGGTGAAAGCCTTGGTCCCGATCAACCGCTCGCGAAGGGGCCCGTTCGGATCTTACGGGAGCTTGATGCTGGTTCGCTCCCTGAGCCAGAGATAGTCACCAGGCGATGAGGGGACGAACCCGCCGCTGCCGACGCCTCCCTTGATGGGCGGCCGGACGGTGTCGGGTATCCAGCGGCGGCGATCCACATGGCCATCAGCCCATGACATATTGGCACCGGCATTGTGCCAGGAGGCGGGCAGGTTGCCCCATTTGATCACGTCCCAGCGGTTCATGAAGTAGCCGTCATTGATGGTGTCGGGGTGCTCCTCGATGAAGACGTAGAAGTTTGCCGGCGCGGGAAACTGGCTCGCCTTCAGGAACTGGACCCAGGTGGGATTGAAGCGGTTGGGGTTGATGAGCGGATCACCGACCAGGGAGTTCATCGAGATGCTCCGTAGCCGTGGCCCGTTCTGGGCCGCCGATTGGTCGGAGGGGCATTTATAGACGGCCAGGTTGTTATTGACGTAAGGAGCCAGCTTCCCGCTGAGCACATAGGTGGTGTTGGTGTTCTCCGTGCTGGTGGCCCAATCCTGGATGTTGTTCACCCAGCTTTGGCGATAGGTTCGCGTGTCGGCCGTGCTCGAGTTGTTGACCAGGCAGCTGTCGTTGTCGTCGGCGTAGATCATCCATGCCAAGGCCAGTTGTTTCACGTTATTGCCGCAGGCGGTGGCCTGGGCGCTGAGTTTGGCGCGGGACAGGGCGGGCAGCAGCAGGCTGGCGAGTATCGCAATAATGGCAATGACCACCAGCAGCTCGATCAAGGTGAAAGCCGGGCGCCTGCCACCACGTTGGTTTGAACTTGGAAAAAGTAGTTCAGCCACGCACGAGACGGATGACACGGATGGGCACAGATTCACAGGGTCTCTTGCCGCCAACATGATTCACCCCTCAGGGTGGGGCTCGCAGCCGGTGTTTTCATCCGTGTTAATCCGTGTAATCGGTGTTCAACGAGCTCTATCGGTGTCTATCTCGTAGTTCGGATAGGATCCGAGGACTTTGACGTAGTTGCAGTGCTCCCCGAGGAGGGAGATGGCGCGGGCCACCTTGCGGTCCTGTTCATGGCCGTCGCAATCCACGAAGAAGAGGTATTCCCACGCCTTGCGTTTGCTGGGGCGGGATTCGATCTTGGTCATGTTGATCCGGTGGCGGCGGAAGGAGACCAGCGCGCTGTAAAGCGCACCCGGGCGATCAGCGATGCTGAACATGAGGCTGCAGCGGTCGTCGCCGGTCGGGGGGCTGCATTGCCGGCCCAGCACCAGAAAGCGGGTGGCATTGGCGGCGTTGTCCTGAATGTCAAACTCGAGCACAGGAACCCGGTATTTCTCGGAGACCAGCACGCCGCCTATGGCTGCGGCGCCTTTTTCATGGGCGGCCAGCTCGGCGGAGCGGGCGTTGGAGGAGGTCTCGATGATTTCGGCAAGCGGCAGGTTGGCCTGCACCCAGCCGCGGCATTGGCCGAGCGATTGGGGATGGGTGTAGAGCTTCTTGATCTGCGACCGCGGGCTGTTGCTAATGAGGCAATGCTGAATCGGCAGGACGATCTGCGCCACGATCTTCAGATCGCTGTCCACGAACATATCAAGCGTGTGGGTGACCACGCCCTCGGTGGAGTTCTCCACTGGCACAACGCCGTAGTCCGCGCGGCGCTTGCTCACCTCGGTGAAGACATCGCTGATGGTTTTCTGCGAGGCGTAATGCAGGCTGGAGCCGAAGCGCCGGATGGCGGCTTGGTGGGTGAAGGTCGCCTCCGGCCCCAGGTAGGCGACGGTCAGCGACTTCTCGAGCGACAGGGCGCTGGACATGATCTCGCGGTAAACCGCCCGGAGCGATTCGTTGGTGATGGGGCCCTGGTTCCGGCGGCAGATCCGCCGCAGCACCGCCCGCTCGCGGTGGGGGGCGTAAATCTCCTCCCCGCTCTTGCGCTTGATCTCGCCGATGGTCAGGACGTGCTTCGTGCGCTCGTTCAGGAGCTTGATGATGTGAGCATCGAGCTTGTCAATGGCTTTGCGATGTTCCGGAATGTTCATAACGGGCTGTCCTAGGTGGGTGCGGATGCCGGCACCTCAGCCTCAGCCGCGGTGGCGGGCGTCGGTTCTGGGGCGGTCGGATTCGCTTCGGTAGGCAGCGTCAGCTGCTCGGGGGCTACAGTCGCCAGGCCGGGCTCGGCGGTGAGGAGCGCCTCGGGCTTCTGGACCACCACGCGGCGCAATTCGTCCGCGGCGGGCAGATCTTCCAGGCTGCGCAGCCCAAAGTATTCAAGGAACACGACGGTGGTGCCGTAATTCATCGGGCGGCCGACGACCTCAGCCCGCCCGACCTGCTCCACCAGCCCGCGGTCAATCAGGGTTTGCATGACCCCATCCACGCTCACGCCCCGGACCTGCTCGATCTCGGCC
>JAPLUA010000197.1 GCA_026397855.1 Verrucomicrobiota bacterium
ATGCCGGCCCTTCGCCTTCAAGCGCCGCGCGGTGCCGAGCACCGCCAGGTTGGCGCTCTCCGTCCCGCCGCTGGTGAAGACGATCTCGCTGGGTTTGCAACCCAGCACCTTTGCAGCGCTCTCGCGGCCCTCGTCCAGCAGCGCACGGGCATGTCGCCCGGTGTGGTGGACGCTGGAGGGGTTCCCCCACACCTCGCCCAGGAAAGGGAGCATGGCTTCCCGGACCTCGGGATCCAGGGGAGTGGTGGCGTTGTAATCGAAGTAAACCGTTTGCATGATGAATGACTTATTGCTGAATCCGCAGCCTACTGAAAGGCGATTCTTCGTTTGAAACGTAATCTACGGCCAAAAAGGGGTTTGCCGCGAGCCGGCTTTCGCCTAAGTTGCCGTCATGTTCAAGCCAGCGGACCTGTTTGACCTTAGCCAGACCGCACACGCGGCGCTTTTCGCCGGGTGCGAGTATGCCTGGGATGCGCTGAAGAATATCGAGGCCTACCTCGAAGCCAATCTCCGGCCGGGGTTGCACAACCATTGCGAGGGGGTGGCCTTCATCGGCAAGCTGGTGTTTATCGGGGAAGGCACGCTGGTGGAGGACGGGGCGATGATCAAGGGCCCCGCCATCATCGGCCGCAACTGCCAGATCCGCCACAATGCCTACATCCGCGAGCAGGTGATCATCGGCGACAATTGCGTCGTGGGCAATTCCTGCGAGGTGAAGAATGCCCTCCTGTTCAACGCCGCCGTCGCCCCCCATTTCAACTACATCGGCGATTCCATCCTGGGGCATAAGGCGCACCTGGGTGCCGGAGTGAAGATTTCCAACGTGAAGCTCGTGCCCGAAAATATCACGGTGGACATCAACGGCGCGCCATTTGATACCGGCCTGCGCAAGTTCGGCGCTTTGCTGGGCGACCACACGGACATCGGCTGCAATGCCGTGCTCAACCCCGGCAGCATCATCGGCCGCGGCTCGGTCATCTATCCCAACACCAACTGGCGCGGCATCTTGCCGGCGAACATGATCGTGAAGAACCAGGCTGCCCAGGAGGTGGTCGTCCGCCGGCCCAGGTAGGACAGGCCCCTCACCTGTCCCCGCGCCATGATCAGCGTCATCGAATCGCAGCCCGCCGGTTCAGCCCAGGACCTCGTCCAACAGGTCGCGGAGATCTTTTCCTCGAAGGGCATCCTGTCCCGGTCGAAGAACTTCGAGTTCCGCCCCCAGCAGCAGGAAATGGCGGTAGCGGTCGCGCAGGCCCTGGCCAACGGCGAGCACCTGGCGGTCGAGGCCGGCACCGGCGTCGGCAAGAGCCTGGCCTACCTCGTGCCGGCGATCCTGTATGCCGTGGCCAACAAGAAGAAGGCGGTTATCTCCACGCATACCATCAACCTGCAGGAGCAGCTCACCGAGAAGGACCTGCCCATGCTCGAACAGGTTCTGCCGGTGAAGTTCAGCTTCACCATGCTCAAGGGCAGGGCCAATTACCTCTGCACCCGCCGCCTTCATAAGGCTGTCCAACAGGCTGGCAACCTCTTTACCTCCTCGGAAGCGGAGGAGCTGAAGCGGATCGAGGAATGGTCCAGGACCACCACCGATGGCAGCCTGTCGGATTTCGACGTGGAGCCTGACCCGAAGGTCTGGGCGCAGGTCTGCTCCGAGCGCGGGCTGTGCGCGCCGAAGCTTTGCGGCTACCCGTCCGATTTCGGCAAGGACCACCCCGTCTGCTTCTTCCAGCGCGCCCGCAACCGCATTCTCTCCTCGGACGTGCTGGTCTTGAACCACACCCTGTTCTTCACCCTCCTCGGCGGCCTGGAGGAGGAAATCGAGGGCGGCATCCTGTTCCGCAACGACTTTGTGATCTTCGACGAGGCGCACCAGATGGAACAGGTCGCCTCCCGCCACATCGGGCTGAGCGTCTCCAGCGGCCAGGTCCGCTACGCCCTGCACCGGCTGTGGAATCCCCGCACCGAGAAGGGCCTGCTGGCCACCCTGCGCAAAGGCGGAGCAGTGAAGCTCGTCGCCGACCTGTTAAAGGAGTCCGATGGATTCTTTGCCAACGTCGAGACGGCGTGCGAAACGATGCAGCAGGAGGTCAAGAAACGCAGTTTTGGCGGCGGCGACGCAACGGCGGCGCGCCGGCGCGAGTGGACCGAGCTGCGCATCCGCCAGCCGGAGCTGGTCCAGGATAACGTCTCGCTTCCCATCCAACGCCTCCGGGAGTCCGTCAGCGAGCTGATCAAGCTGAGCGAGGATAAAGAGATCGGGCAGGAGTTGATGGAGTGCAACCGGCGGCTGGGCGAGCTGCGCGAGGAGGTCGCCATCTTCCTCAGCCAGACTTCTGCCGACTCGGTCTATTGGGTCGAGCGAACCGGCCGGGGCCAAAGGACGCTGGCCCTGAATGCCGCGCCGATTGATGTGGCCGAATTCCTGCGCCGCCGCCTGTTCGGCAGCGACACCTCCATCGTCATGACCAGCGCGACCCTCTCGGTCTCGGGCGTCGCGCGCGGTGCGGGGCCCGCCGCAGGGGCCGCGCACCAGGCACCGCGTGTTGCACAGCGCGGCTCCCCGGCACGGAATAATGGCGGCTTGAACTACTTCGCTCGCCGCGTCGGTGCCGAGGCCGCCACCCTCCTCCAGGTCGGCACCCCGTTTGATTACGAGCGGCAGATGAAGCTCTACGTGGTGGGCAAGATGCCCGACCCGCGCGCCGACGGGTATCGCGATGCGCTGATCCACTGGATCGAGCACTTCGTGAAGCAGACGCACGGCAAGGCCTTCGTGCTGTTTACCAACTTCAAGCTCATGCAGGAGGTCGCCGAACTCATGCAGCCGTTCTTCGACAAGATCGGCATCGCCTGCTTCGTCCAGGGCACCGGCACCCCGCGCTCGGTGATGCTGGAAAAGTTTAAGGATGACGTGGATTCAGTGCTTTTCGGCACCGACAGCTTCTGGCAGGGGGTGGATGTGCCCGGCGAAGCCTTGTCCAACGTGATCATTACCCGCCTGCCCTTCGCCGTGCCGGACCATCCCCTGATCGAAGCCCGCATCGAGGCCATCGAAGCGCGCGGCGGCAACTCCTTTGGCGAGTTCTCCCTCCCGGAGGCCATTCTCAAGTTCCGCCAGGGCGTGGGACGCCTCATCCGCACCAAGAGCGACCAGGGCATCATCGTGGCGCTCGATAACCGCATCCTGACCAAGCAATACGGCCAGGCTTTCATTGACGCCCTGCCGAAATGCCCGGTCGAAGTGGTGGCATAGGGCACAACGGCAGGATCATAGAGGCTGAAATGGGGATCCGGGAGGCGGCTTGGAATGCCCCGAGGAACGCGCCAGTGGCCCTATACGGCGTTCGGAAGAAGAGGGTGGATAGAGATGACCCCTGGTATGTAACAAATGGCTCTAATGACCGTTATCCGGCCTGGCTGCCGGTGGCTGCAAGCGCTGCGTGCTCGACTATTGGGATTTGCAAGCCAGCGCCTGTCACGTTACAATGGAATTCATGTTTGAGCCTTCGGGACAAGGTTTAGGATCCGGGCTACGGCCGTTGGGAGCGCCCCTTCATTGGCGTTGGCGCCCGGCTGGGGCATTGGCCGGCACCGATCTTCCATCCGCCCGCTCTCAGGGTGGCATCAAGCACCCATGACGACCGGGGTGGACATCCTTGGGATTATTGCCGGCAACCGTTCCCTGCCGCTGATGCTTGCCAGGCAGGCGCGCAGCCAGGGTGTCCGGCGGCTCGTCGCCGTTGCCTTTGAAGGGGAGACCGATCCCGCGCTGGCGGGGTTGGTGGACGACATTGTCTGGCTGAAGGTCGGGCAGCTTTCAAAGATGATCACCGCATTCACCGACCGGGGCGTGAAGCACTGCGTGATGGCGGGCCAGATCGCTCCGAGGAACCTTTTTGATATCCGCCCCGACTTCCGCGCGATGGGCCTCCTGTTGCGCCTGCGCGAGAAGAACGCCCACACCGTCTTTGGCGCCATTGCCGACGAACTCAAGCGCGACGGTGTCGAGGTCATCGAGGCGACCCCGTGGCTGCAACCCCTGATGCCCGGCGCTGGATTCCGGCTTGGACCGAAGCTCTCGGATGTGCAGCAGGCGGACGTGCAGTTCGGGTTCCGCATTGC
>JAPLUA010000471.1 GCA_026397855.1 Verrucomicrobiota bacterium
CCCAACTGGGCAAGCTGGGATTTGACCGCGGCCGATGTCGGATCGAGCGGACGCACGGATGCGTGGGCGGTGGATACGAACCTGCCAGCGGGGTTTTACCCGGTGCCATTCAACACCTACGGCTCGTATAACGGCACCACCTACGACCGTGGCCACATGTGCCCGTCGGCCGATCGCACCGATACGACGGCTCACAATGAGATGGTCTTCCTGATGTCGAATATCATCCCGCAGGCGGCGGCGCAAAACCAGGGGGTTTGGGCCAACTTCGAAACCTACTGCCGCAGCCTCCTTACGACCCAGGAGTTGCTGATCATTTGCGGGCCCAGCGCCTTCGGCCCGCTGGTGTTCGACAGCGGTCATGTCGCCCTGGCCTCCAACACGTGGAAGATCGTCGTCGGCGTTCCCTTGGGCAGCGGCACTGCCCTCAACCGGATTACCAATGCCAACCCCAATTCCATCCGTGTCATCGCCCTGAGAATCCCCAACACAACCGCCGTCGGCAGCAGCGCGTGGGCAAGCTTCGCGACCCATGCGCACGAAATCGAGAATGAGACGGGCTTGACCTTCTTCACGGCTTTGCCGACCAACCTTGCCTGGGTGTTGCGCAGCAAAGTGGACGGACAACCTCCGGGAACCCCAAGCTTCACAAGCTTCTCCCCGGCCGGCGGCGACGTCGGCGCCACCGTGACCATTTCCGGCACGAACCTGGGTTTCGTCACCAACGTGACCTTCAACGGTGTCAGCGCACCCTTCACGATCAACTCAACCACGAACCTGACCGCCACGGTGCCAACCGGCGCCACTTCGGGCCAAATCAGCCTGGCGAGTCTTGGTGGCGTCGCGACCAACGCTGCGAGTTTCGCCGTCGGGGCATCGCTCCCCCCTGACCTGGCCATTGCCTGCACGCATAGCGGCAGCTTCATCCAGGGGAACATCGGCGACACCTACACCATTATCGTCACAAACATGGGTGGCAGCGCATCGAGCGGGACGGTTACGGTGACCGAGACACTGCCCGCTGATCTTACAGCCACAGACATTAGCGGGGCCGGATGGACGGCGAGCCTGGGATCGCTCACCTGCTCCCGATCGGATGCTTTGGCAGCGGGTGCGGCCTATCCGCCAATTATAGTGACGGTGAATGTGGCGGCCAATGCCGCTCCCAGCATCACCAATACCGCATCCGTCTCCGGCGGGAGCGATGTGAGCCCGGCCAACAACACCGTCAGCGACACGACCCGCATCACCGCTGCCTCGGCACCGACAGCGACCACCGATCCGGCAACGGCTGTGGGCTCGACCACGGCGACTTTGAACGGCATCATCAATCCCAACGGGCAGCCTGCAACCGTGCAGTTCCAATACGGCACCAACGCGGGCTATGGATCCGTGGCGTCCATCCCCGGGGCCATGAGCGGCGCCGCGCCCCAGGCTGTCAGCGCCAGCCTCACGGGGCTCGTTGCGGGGCTGACGTATCACTTTCGGCTGAGCGCGACGAACGTCCTCGGACCGAGCGCCGGCCTCGACCAAACATTTACGACCACACCGGCCGGTGTCCCGGACCTGGCGATCACAATGGCCCATGGCGGCAGTTTCACCCAGGGCGATACCGGCGCCGTTTATACCATTACGATCACCAACGTCGGCACTGTGGCCTCAAGCGGCACGGTCACGGTTACCGATGCCCTGCCCGCCGGGCTCACAGCCGTCGCCATCAGCGGCACGGGTTGGACGACAAACGTGGCCACGCTCACCTGCTCGCGCGCGGATGCGCTCCCGGCCGGGGCCGGCTACCCGGTGATCAACGTCACAGTCAGCGTCGCCACGAACGCGCCGACCAGCGTCACCAATACCGCTGTCGTTTCCGGTGGCGGTGAAACCAACCTGGCCAACAATACGGCCATTGATCTCACAACCATCAACCCAGCCACCAATGGGGCGAGCGCCACGATCCTGGCCGCGTGGAACATGTCTTCCCTGTCAGGTGGAGCGAACAACTTTGGCCCTTCACCAATGGCGCCCACCACGGATGCGGCCAACCTGACCATCACAGGTCTGACTCGCGGGGCGGGGGTTGGCGTTACCGCCATTGGCGCCGCCCGTGGCTGGGGCGGCAACACCTGGACGAACTCATCATCGGCGGCGGCGATCAACTCGAATACCTTCATCACCTTCACCGTAGCGGCGCAAAGCGGGCACAAGGTCTCCTTTGCCTCGATCAGCAGGTTCGACTACCGGCGCTCTGCAACCGGGCCGGTGAATGGCTTGTTGCAGTGCCAGGTCGGGTCGGGAGCATTCGCAAACATTGCCGCCTTGTCCTACCCGTCGAACACGTCCAGCGGAGGTTCCTTGACCCCGATTGACCTCACCGGGGTTCCCACCCTTCAGGACATCGGCCCCGGAACAAACGTCACCTTCCGGATTGTCAACTGGGGAGGAAGCAACTCCTCCGGCACCTGGTACCTTTTCGACGTCACCACCAATGCAGCCCCGGATTTCGTGGTGCAAGGATCCGTTTCGCCTGCCATCACCCCGACGCCAGACCTGGCGCTATCGGTTGCGCACAACGGCAGCTTCACCCAGGGCGATATCGGCGACACCTACACGATCCTGGTGACGAATCTCGGCAATGCAGCTTCAAGTGGCATCGTCACCGTCGTGGACACCCTGCCCGCCGGGCTCACTGCCGTCGCCCTGAACGGCAGTGGCTGGACGGCGGACCCGACCAACCTGACCTGCACCCGCTCGGATGCCTTGGCGCCCGGAGCCAGCTACCCACCGATTACCGTTACCGTGAACGTCTCAGCCGGCACGCCCGCCAGCGTGACGAACGTGGTTGCAGTCTCCGGCGGAGGCGACGTCAGCCCCGGCAACAACAGCGCCCAGGACCCGACGACGGTTCTTCCCGCAACGGCTCCGGCAGTCATCACCGGGATACCCATTGAGGTTGGCACCAGCACGGCGACGTTGAATGGCGTGGTGAATCCCAACGGACAGCCCAGCACCGTGCAGTTCCAATACGGTTTGACCGCCAGTTACGACACAGTCCTGGTCGTGCCGGGCACTATCAGCGGGACCACAACCCAGGTGGTCAGCGCCAGCCTCCCGGGACTGCTGCCTGGAACGACCTATCATTTCCGCATCGCTGCCACCAACATTCTCGGTCTGGAGGCAGGCCAGGACCAAGCCTTTACCACGCGAGCTCCGATCGAGGCCTGGCGGCTGCTCTGGTTCGGCACGAACGCCAACAGCGGGCCTGCGGCCGATACCGCGGTGGCGACCAGCGACGGCATGCCCAATCTGCTGAAGTACGCCCTTGGCCTTGACCCGCTGGTGGCAACGAACAGCCCCGTGGCAGGCGATATCGCCACCGGTTACCTGCGTTTGACGACCCCCAAGAACCCGGAGGCGACCGATGTCAGTTTCCATGTGGAGGTCACAAGCGACCTGGCGACCGGTTGGACGACCAATGGGACAACCCTTGACACGGAGACCTCCACCTTGCTGCAGGTGCACGACAACCTGCCCGTCGCCACGTCGGACGGCCGGTTCATCCGGCTGCGCGTGAGCCGCCCATAGCCCAATGCCGCAAGATTGCTTTTGCCTCAGAGCAACCGCACGCGGAGATGGAGGAACATTGCCGGCCGCGGCGCGGCTGATCCGACGGCTTCGTTCAGTCGCCGGACTCATCCTGGCCGGCTCCTGCGTGATCCCCTGGCCCGCATGCGGACAGGTCCTTTTTGACAACACCAAAGCGGAGACCGCCGGCAATGCGGACTGGATCATAGACACGTCGCAGCCCATCCCCTCTCCCTCCATCACCGGCGTCACCGCGTCCACCGCAGAAAACTACTGGACAGGCGCGCTGAGTTCCTGGGGCGTGGCGCTCGCCAAGCTGCTGCTTGATAAACAGGCCAACGAACAAAACCCGGAGGGTTTTCAGCCATTAGC
>JAPLUA010000305.1 GCA_026397855.1 Verrucomicrobiota bacterium
CGGCTCGGCAGTTGCCAGCCCGCGTCCAGCTGAATCACCCTCCAGCCGTAGCCCACCAGCCCATTGGTATAGAGCATGTCGGAAAGCATCTGAACGATCGGCTGATTGGCCCCGGCGTAACTGGGCCACGTGCAAATCCCCATGGGCGGCGTCGGCGCCACCGCCGCCACCGAAAGACTCCCCATCGGCTGAATCGCGCTCACGGGGACATTAGTGATCATCCCCAAATTACTCAGCACCCCGGCCGGCAGATTGGCCAGCGGCACCGTGCCGACCAGGCGGGCAGCGTTGTAGTTGCTGCTCCCGGAAACATCCGACGCCACCGGCACAATCACCGTGCCCGCCAGATTCGCCGCATTCAGGTTGGTGATGCCCGCCCCATTGGCGGTGATCAGGGCTCCCGGGGCAACGTTGCCGGCTGTGTTGGCAAACCCGGCGTAGGGCGCCGCTGTGATCGCCTGGCGCGGGCTCAGCGCCGCATAGGCGCCGGGGCTGCCCTGGGTTCGCACTCCGATTTCCAGCCAGCGGGGCGAGCCATCGAATGCCCCGCTGCCAAAATCCAGCACGACGACGAACAGCCCGTTGCTCACCGGCACCGGGGCGTTCGTGAGGGCCGCGCCGATGCGGCTGCCTCCGCTCAGGGCATCAGTCAGGGTGAACTGTAAATCGTAGCTTCCGTTGGCCGGCTGCCCGCCGGACAGCAACCGCCCCTGGTAAGTGAACGCCGTGCCCTGGGCATGAAGGGGCAAGGGGAGCGCGCAGCGCAAGAGCAGCAGACACAAAACCGCCGGATAGAATCGTCGCTTCATAGAAGGCTAGCGGAATACTCGGTCAGGAGCGGGCCGGGAGTCAAGGCGGCGCGGTTCCTGCGCCCGCGCGCGCCTCCAGGAACACTTTCAGCTCTGCCGCCGCCTTGCCGCCAAAACCGGGCACGGCTGCAAGCTGCTCGACGCTCGCCAGCCGCATGCGCTGGATCGAGCCGAACTTGCGCAGCAGCGCCGCCTTCCGCCGGTCCCCGATGTTCGGGAACTCGTCGAGAATGCTCTCCGAGATCTTGCGCAGCCGGAGCTGGGCGTTGTAGCTGTTGGCGAAGCGGTGGGACTCATCCCGTACGCGCTGCAGGAGTTTCAGCGCGCCGCTCTCATGCGACAGCCGCAGCGGCTCTTTCTCCCCCGGCCGGTAAATCTCCTCGAACTCCTTCGCCAGCCCGATCGTAGGGACATGGCCCAGCCCCAGCTTCTCCAGCTCCGCGCAAGCGGCGCCGAGCTGGCCTTTGCCGCCGTCAATGAGGATCAGGTCGGGGAGTGGGGGGGGCGTGATTCGTGATGCGTGATTCGTGATGGGGGAGGCGGCAGCGGTCTCAGGTCGTGCGGTTTTCTGCGGCTCTTCATGCGCCTCCGGCTTCCGGCCCTCGTCCTCCCCTCGGATTTCGGATTTCGGCCTTCGGATTTCCGCCTGCTCCTTGAGCAGGCGGCAGTATCGCCTCCGCACGACCTCGGCCACCGACGCAAAATCATCCTGCCCCTGCACCGTCTTGATCCTGAATCGGCGATAATTTGCGCGGTCGGGCCGGCCGTTGCGGAAGCTGACCAGCGACGCCACCTTGAACGTCCCGCTGATGTTTGAGATGTCGAATCCCTCGATGCGCTGGGGCGGTGCGGGCAGGTTGAGCGCCTCCGCCAGCCCGGCCAGGTCCTTTTCCGGGTCCATGGCCTGCGGCAGGCTGTAGGGCACTCGATCGAACCGGCCCAGCTTGCGGGTCGTGCTCCGCAGGTCGGCCAGAAGGTCCCGCAGCTCCGCCGCCCGCTCGTATTCCTGGGCCGCGGAAGCTTTCTTCATCTCGGCCTCCAGTTGCTCCTTCATTTCGGCGCACTGGCCATCGAGAAAATCGCAGGCGGCCTTGACCTGCCCCAGGTATTCCTCGCGCGGTATGTTCCCGATGCAGGGTGCCGTGCAGTACTTCAGGTGCCCATACAGGCAATGTTTGTAATCCCGCTCGGCCGGTGTCAGCGGGCGGCACCCGCGCAGGTGGTATTGGCGGCGCACCAGCGCCAGCGTGCTGCGCAGCGCGCCCGAGTTGGGGAAGGGCCCGAAATAGCGCGCGCCATCGTCCTGCCTGACGCGCGTGAGGGTGAAGCGGGGGATCGGGTCGTTCAGGTTCACCTTGAGCAGCAGGAACTGCTTGTCGTCCCGGAAGCTGACGTTGTAGCGCGGGTGGAACTCCTTGATCAGCTTGCCTTCCAGCAGCAGCGCCTCGGGCTCGCTGCGCACGACGTGGAAGTCGAGGTCGTGGATGGCGTCGGTCAGCGCCTTGAACTTCAGGTCCCAGCCCATGCGCCGGGAGGGCTGGAAATACTGGCTCACCCGCTTGCGCAGGTCCCGCGCCTTGCCGACATAGATCACCGTCCCGAAGCGGTCGCGCATCAGGTAGATGCCCGGCTTGTGGGGCAGCGTGCCCAGCTTCTTGCGGATTTGGTCGGCTACGGTCATGCCGGTTTCAGCCTACAGCACAACCCGCCCTTTCTCGAAGCCGAACTTCTCTGCAAATTCAATTTTCAATTCCCGGCTCCCTGTCTATCCTGCCCGCATGATGCTGCTAGAACAAACGATTGAGGAATCAGTTGCCGTGACTCGCGCCCTGGGCTCGTTCGAGAAGCCCTTGAGCCGGGCCGTCAAGATGGTCGTGAGCTGCCTCACCGGCGGCCACAAACTGCTCATTTGCGGCAATGGCGGCAGCGCCTCCGATGCCACCCACATGGCCACCGAGTTCCTCTGCCGCTACCGCGACGATCGCCGGCCTTACGCCGCCATCTCTCTGACCGCCAACGGCGAATTCATGACCGCCGTCTGCAACGATTACCACTCCGACGAGATTTTCGCCCGGCAGGTCTGGGGCCTCGGGCAAAAGGGCGACCTGCTCATCGCCTTCACCACCAGCGGCAAGTCCCGCAACATCCTGCGCGCGCTCGAAGAGGCCAACCGCAAGAAGATGAAGAGCATCTGCTTCCTGGGCCGCGACGGCGGCTTCACCAAGGGCATCGCCACGCTCGATCTGCTCGCCCCGGGCAAGGCAACCGCCCGTATCCAGGAGGCCCAGACCCTCCTCTTCCACGTCCTCTGCGAGGCCGCCGATCTGGAGCTGCCGAAGCAGTAGCTGTTCCCCGCCCGCCGGGTCAGGGGACCCGGCCTGCACGAATACCACGTTGCAGGCCCGGTGCCCTCACCGGGGCGGCCGCGCCATTTCCACGGGACAGGAGTTCTGAGGCTACGGCATTTCCGACCCCGGCATGGAAACGGACGCCGCGGATCGCGGTTCGGGCGCCACCCGGCGCACCAACCCGGCGGTCAGGAGGGTGATAGCGGCGCCGATGAGGGTGTACCAGGGCCAGAAGATTTCGGCGCCCACGAACCGCATCCAGAGGGCTTTGGTGCATTCGAGCCTGGGCAGGAGCTGAATGGCGATCATCACAACCAGGGAGGCGACCATGCCGGTGATCACGGGGAAGCTGCGACCCTTTTTCCAGAACACCGCCAAGGCCAGGCCCCCGACCAGCGCCCCGCTCGTCAGGCCGCGCAAGGCAAAGGCAGCGTTCAACACGAAGGCAACCTGCCGACTCAGGTAGGCCGTCAGGATCAGGGCCACCGCCCACGCAATGGTCGAGACTTTGCTGAAGCGCAGGAAGAAGCTCTCGCTGCGCCCGGGAAGGACGTGCTTCACGAAGTCCATCGTCGAGACCGAGGCCAGGGATGTGAGCGCGGAACTGACTGAAGACATCGCGGCGGAGAGAATGGCGACGATCAGGAAGCCCTTCAGCAGGTGCGGCACTTCGGTCATCATGAAGATGGGGAAGATGAAGTCGTTGGCGGTAATGCCCGAGCCGGGCCGGGTTTCGGGCAGCGGAATGCGGAAAGGATGGCCCTGGTAGAACACCCAGAGCATCGCGCCGACCAGCAGGAAGATGAAGAAGAGCGGGAAGATCACAATGGCGCTCAGAGCCAGGGCCTTGCGGCCGTCGGCAACCGATTTGCAGGCCAGCACCCTTTGGACGATCAACTGCTCGGCGCCATGGGACGACAGCACCAGCACCGTGCCGCCGATGACGCCCATCCAGATGTTGAAAGGCTTGTCGAGCAGGAACCCGGCCAGGGAGACGCCCGGCGGAGGGGTGGCGTTGAGCCAGTGGAGCTTGCCGGCCGCGGTCGCTTTCGAGAATACCGCGCCGATGCCGCCGTCCACGAGGGTGGGGATGTAATAGAGGGCGAAAACCCCTCCCAGCAGGAACAGCCCGAATTGCACGGCATCGGTCCAGATGACAGCCTTGACGCCGCCGACGTAGGTGTAGAGGAGGGAGAGAACCACAAACAAGAGAATGGCCCCAAGGATGGGGTCGCCGGTGCCGAAGCCGAGGAGCTTATCGCCGAGCATCAGCTTCACGGGGATGCTGGCCACATAGACCCGGACGCCGGCGGCGAGCGTTTCGCTGATGAGGAAGAAGGCGCCGGCGGTCTGGCGGGCTGCCGGGCCGAAGGTGTTGGCGAACAGCTGGTAGGGGGAGTAGATCTCGCCCTTGAAGTAATGGGGGACGAGAACGATGGCCAGGATGATGCGGGCGATGACGTAGCCGATGATCATCTGGAGGAAGGCGATGTTGCCGCCGTAGGCCATCGCCGGCACCCCGATGATCGTCAGCGCGCTGGTTTCGGCGGCGACGATGGACAGGCCGATGCCCCACCAGGGGACATTCTTGCTGCCAAGAAAGTAGTCGCGCGTGTTGTGCTGGTCTTTGCCAAACCACAACCCGAGCCCGATAATGCCCATCAGGTAAACGAGGATGATGGTCCAGTCGCCCGCGTTGAAGTAGCTGTTCATCACAAAAGCCCCCAATTACTGGGGGAGCGGCGAAGCAATGACCAGAAAATTCGTGCCGCTACCGGGCCGGTGGGCGCAACTCGCGGTTTCCGACAACAGCGCCAGAACGCGACAGGAGCGCGCGGACATTCTTGTCTGCCTCGCCGGCAGAATGCGGGCGCTCCGCGGGCTTGGCTGACCGCCCTGCGACGGCCGGAGTATGTCTATTGTCCACGAATTGGTTTGCTGAGGGCGAGTGGTTGTAAGATGCTGCGGCAACACCATTGGCAGTGAAGCTGTGCGCAGCCAGGTCGGAATGCCGGTTAACCAAGCCAGAATGAACACGAAATTGCCTACCGTTGCCCGGATCACCCGCCGGTCTGCTCGCGGGTTCACCCTCATCGAACTATTGGTTGTTATCGCGATCATCGCGATCCTGGCAGCGCTGCTGCTGCCGGCTCTCGGTCGGGCCAAGCTGAAGGCTCAGGGGTTCAGTGCATGAACAACCACCGCCAGCTTGCCATCGCCTGGCGCATGTACACCGAGGACAACCTGGATCGGTTGCTCTACGCCAGTGCGGACGTGTATAACCTCAGGACCTACCATGTCACCTGGGATGCCACCTGGTGCACGGGCAAGATGGATTTCAACACGGGCAATCCCTCCAATTGGGACCCGAGCGTTGACATTTATAAGAGCCCCATGTGGCCTTACTGCGGCAAGAATCTGTCAATCTGGCGGTGTCCGGCCGACCGGTCATCGCTCAACATCGGGGGGCAGATGAAGCCGAGAATACGCACCATGGCCATGAACGCGTACCTGGGGGGCTTCGGTGGCCTGGCGATCACCACGGGAAACATGCCCGCCTACACGCTCTACCGGAAGTATTCCGACCTGAACCGGCCGGGCCCGGGCCAGATTTTTGTGTTTGTGGACGAGCGCGAGGATGCGATTAACTGGGGCAATGCCATCGTGGACATGACCGGCTATTCTCCCAATATTCCCGCCGCCCGCCAGTTCCTGGATATCCCGGCCTCCTATCATGGCAGCTCGGGGGGATTTTCTTTCGCCGATGGCCATTCCGAGATTCACCGCTGGATTGATGGCAGCACTTGCAAGCCGATCAGGCCAGACGGAGTTATCTTCGACGGCCAGACACCAATCCCCAGCCCGGGCAACAGAGATATCCCATGGATGCAGGACAAAACGACGCGGCCCAAGCAATAGCCCGACGCCCCCGCTGCGCTGGCTAAAGCCGGAACTCCATGCTTGCCGGGAACAGCAAGTTCATAAACAGGAAGACCTATTGGCTGATTGCCCTAGCCCTGGGATTGATCACCTTGGGGCTCTACTTGCCAGCCATCCGTTACGACTTCCTGGCGTACGACGACCAGCAATACGTTACGGAGAACGCGCACGTGCGGGCCGGCCTGACGGCCCAGGGAATAGTCTGGGCTTTTGGCAAGCACGCCGGCAACTGGCATCCGCTGACCTGGATCTCCCACATGCTGGATTGCCAACTCTATGGCATCAAGCCGGCCGGGCACCACCTGACCAATCTGCTGCTGCACACCACGACCACCGTGCTGCTCTTCCTGGTCCTGTCCCGGATGACCGGCGCGCCCTGGCGCAGCGCCTGTGTGGCCGCGCTGTTCGGCTGGCACCCGCTCCACGTCGAATCGGTGGCCTGGGTGGCGGAACGCAAGGACGTGCTAAGCGCGCTGTTCTTTATGCTCACGCTTTGGGCCTATGCGCGCTATGCGCGCAAATCCGAAGGCCGAAATCCGAAACCCGAAAGAAATCCGAAGGCCGAAATCCGAAAGGCCGTGCCAGCAATCCAGCCACCCGCATCACGCATCACGCAATCATCCCCGATCAACGAGCTGCGATCTCCCACCTCCTCTCTCCCCTCTTCGTCCTTCTACCTCCTCTCCCTCGCCTTCTTCGCCCTGGGCCTGATGAGCAAGCCGATGCTGGTGACCGTGCCGTTCGTCCTGCTGCTGCTGGATTTCTGGCCGCTCCGGCGCTGGGAAGACCTCGGACCACAGACTACGGACTACGGACAACGGACCACTAGAGCTACCTCGGATCACGCATCACGCATCACGCATCACGTTTCACGCCCCCCCCTCCCATCCGCTGCCTGGATAGCCCGCCTGGTCCTGGAAAAGCTCCCCTTCTTCGCACTGGCAGCGGTTGATTGCATTCTGACCGCCTCCGCCCAGCAGGCGGCCATGGTCTCGACGACGGGATTGGGGATCGGCCCGCGTCTCGCGCACGCGATGCTGGCTTACGCGCATTACATCGGTGCGCTGTTCGTGCCGCAGGGTATGGCGGTGTATTACCCGTATGAGAAGGCGACGCCGGTTTCGCACATAGTCCTCGCGGGGACGGTGCTGGCGCTGGTGACAGCGCTGGCGTTGCGCCTGGTCGGTCGGCGGCCCTACCTGGGGATGGGATGGCTCTGGTTTCTGGGGATGCTGGTCCCGGTGATCGGGTTGGTGCAGGTTGGCGATCAGGCATGGGCGGATCGCTACAGCTACCTGCCTTCCATCGGGCTCTTCATCGCGGTGGTTTGGGGGCTGGGCGAATTAGCCGGGAGGCGGCCGGTGGCAAGGCCAGTCCTGCCCTGGCTGGGGGTGGCGGTGGGGATCGGTCTGCTGGTGGGAACCTCCGTGCAGTTACGCTATTGGAAGGACACGCGCACCCTGTTTGAACATGCGGCGCGGGTGACGCGCAATAACCCCCTGGCCACCACCCTTCTCGACACGCTCATGGCCAAGGAAGGCAAGCTGGACGAGGCGATCGGGCATTACCGCACCGCGCTGGCCTACGCGCCGGGCTTTCCCGAAGCCCATTTTTACCTCGGCCACGCACTCGATCAGCAGGGCAAGCTCGATGATGCCATAGCGGAATACAATCGGGCGCTCTGGTTCAAGCCCACCCAGGAGCAGACCCACATCTTCCTCGGCGCCGCCCTGGCCAAGCAGGGAAAACAGGACCTGGCCATCTCCCATTACCTGGCGGCCATCAAGCTGAACAGCGAGTCCGCGATGGCCCACAACAACCTGGCCAAGCTCCTCCACGCCCAGGGAAGGGCCGACGAGGCCATCGCCCACTACTCGGCCGCGTTGGAATC
>JAPLUA010000126.1 GCA_026397855.1 Verrucomicrobiota bacterium
GACGCGGCGGATGCGTTGCGCGCCGGATCCCGCTAACTCCGGTAGCATTCAGTAGCGGGGCGGCTCCAGACGGAGCTGTCACGGGGTATATCCTGCTCCTGCCACAGTCCCCACGAACTCCCAGAAGCATGGAACGTGGGCATGCTGCCGGCTTAAGCCGTTTAGACAATGCAAGCCGTCAGGATGACGGCAATCCCAGCTCGAAGGTGCCAAATGACCGGACTAAAGTCCGGCGCTGGCGCGATCAGGGCTTTTCCGCGGCCGCCGGGGCGGCGGCTCGGGCAGGGGTCGGGGCGACCGCTGTGCGGCCTTCCTTTTCTTTCACCAGCGTGGCACCCTTGCCCAGGCGTTTGCGCAGGTAGGTGAGCTTGGCGCGGCGTACGGAACCTTTGCGCTCCACTTCCACTTTCTCGACGCGGGGCGAGTGGATCGGGAACACACGTTCCACGCCCTCGCCGTAGCTGATGCGGCGGACCGTGAACATTGCGTTCAGCCCATGCCCGCGCCGGCCAATCACCACGCCGGTAAAAATCTGGATTCGCTCTTTGTCTCCCTCGACCACCTTGGTATGCACACGAACAGTATCGCCCACGCCGAAGTCCACGGCGTCTTTGCGAAACTGTTCCGATTCAATTTTATCAAGTAATGCCTGGTTCATAAATTATCTTTCTGCCGTCCTGCGGCACCGCCGCCGGTCATTCAGCCGTCTAAAGCAAATCCGGCCGACGCTCTTGCGTGCGCTGCCTGGCCTGATCCGCCCGCCACCGGGCGATTTGCGCATGGTTGCCGGAAAGTAACACTTCCGGCACCGCCATTCCCCGAAACTCAGCCGGGCGCGTGTATTGCGGATGCTCGAGCAGCCCGTCGCTGAACGAATCCTGCCGCGCGCTTTCCTCATCGCCCAGCACGCCCGGCAGCAGCCGCGTCACCGCGTCGATGATCACCACCACCGCCCGCGATCCGTTTGTCAGCACATAATCGCCGATGGACAGCTCGTCGTCAGCCAGCTGCTCGCGCACGCGCTCATCAAAACCTTCATAATGGCCCGAGATCAGCAGCAGGTGCTCCCGCTCGGCCAGCTCGCGCGCCACCGCCTGGTTAAAGGCACGGCCCGAGGGCGACATCAGGATCACCTGCGTCTTCCCGCCCGCCAGACTTTCCACAGGTCAAGATGCCCCGCTTCCCGCGCCCGCCTGATGATGCTCTCATCCATCGGCCCCGCGAACATCCCCGGGAACAGCGTCAGCACGTCGATCTTCATCTTGCACCCGGTGGCGCGCCCCGTGGTCGACGCCCTGCCTGGCGCGGCGCGCGTGCCGCGCGGCACACCGCTCAGCTGGCAGGCCTGTCTTCGACGATCTCGAGACTGCAGCGCAAACCCTTCTTTGCGCTTCCCGCCAGCAGCAGGGAACGGATCGCGTTAATCGTCATGCCCTGGCGCCCGATCACCTTGCCGACGTCCTGCGGGTCCAGGCGCAACTCGTACACCGTCGTGCCCTCGCGTTCGACGGGAGTAATGGTTACGGCCTCTGCGGGTCCAGGCGCAACTCGTACACCGTCGTGCCCTCACGCTCGACGGGCGTAATGGTTACGGCCTCCGGGTGCTGCACCAGCCCTTTGACGACGTATTCGAGAAAGGCTTGCATATGCCGGGACCCTGGCCTTAGGCCGCGGCAGCGGCGGCGGCCCTGAGAGCTTTCTTTATGAAGCTGGCCACCGTCTCGCTCGGCTGCGCTCCCTTGCTCAGCCAATACTTGGCCCGCTCAAGGTCCAAGGTGAACTTGTCACCCTTCTTCTGTGGCAAATACGTGCCCAGCTCCTCGATGAACCTGCCATCGCGGGGACTGCGACCGTCGGCCACTACAATGCGGAATACGGGCTTGTTTTTTGCCCCGACCCGTTTCATGCGAATTTTAACTGCCATAAATCATCATTTTCACTGGGTGCGCCCGCCACCGGCGGAACCGCTCACCCCACAAAGGATTTGCCAAAAAGAGGGTGGAGCTTAGGCTTGGTATTCTTGTTTGGCAAGCCCTGTTTTTGAGGTTTTTTCTATTGGTGCAATCCGAATCGGTTCGAGCGCGCTCTCCCGCTCCGTTTTCTCCGCGATCTTCGTGCTCCTATGCGCCGATTTGCTCGCAGGCTGCGAAGATTTAGCGCAGAGGCGCAGAGGTTCGCAGAGGTTCGCAGAGGGTTCTTCTTCTCTGCGTTTCTCTGCGCTCTTCCCGTCTCTGAGTTAAAAATCGGGGGTCCCTTTGGTAGCAGCGCTGCCGCCCTGCCGACACCCGCGCCCGCGTTACCATTGCCGCACGCGGTAGAACCGTTGCGGCGCGGTGGCGGCGGGATCGGCCAGCAGCTTCAAGGCTCCGTTGCCCGGGGTGTTGGTGGCGGAGTTCCAGTTGGTGGCTGCGAGGGTATCGCTGTATTCGAGGGCGTAGTGTTTTCGGTTCAGGGTTTGCACCAGGGTATCAAATCGGCTTGTCCGCACAGCCGGGCTCCAGGCCAGCGGCACAGGCAGCCGGCCCACGGCCAGCGCCAGGGAGGACGTTACACTGCCCCTGCGAATTGTCGCCCCAGGCCACGACCGTGCCGTCGGCCCGCAAGGCCAGGCTGTGATACTCGCCGGCCGCGAGGGCGATTACATTCGACAAGCCCGGCGGCACGACCGATTGGCCGCTGAATGCGCCCTGGGCATCGGTATTTTCGCCCCAGGCGGCCACGGTGCCGTCGCCTCTCAACGCGAGGTTATGATTTCCGCCCGCCGCGATGGCCACGATATTGCTCAGCGCAGCAGGGATGGAGCCCTGGCCCCAGCCGTTATCACCCCACGCCGCCAGGGTGCCGTCGCACCGCAAGGCGAGGCTATGCCAGGTGCCCGCACCGATGCCGATCACGCTGTTCAGCCCGAACGGGACGTTGGTCTGGTTGGAATCGTTCGCCCCCCAGGCCGTGACGGTGCCATCGCTTTGGATTGCCAGGCTATGGTAGCCGCCGGCCGCAATTGCGAGCACATCGGCGAGCGCGGGCGGCACATTGGTCTGGCCGACGGAGCCGTCGCCCCAGGCCAGCACGGTGCCGTCGGCACGCAATGCGACGTTGTGCCACGCGCCGGCGGCGATGGCGATCACGTCCACCGCGTCGGCGGGCACGTTGAGCTGATCCATGCTGTTATCGCCCCAGGCATCCAGCTCGGTCACGGTTAACAGGGCATCGGAGCTGACCGCGAAGCCGACGGAGTTGGTTATGGTCACCGAGTAGGAGCCCCTGTTGGCGGTCGAGGCGGCGGCGATGCTGAAGGCGGAAGCAGTTGCCCCCGGGAGGTTCGTCCCGTTCCATCTCCATTGGTAGCTGAGCGGCGCCGTGCCGGCGGCAACAACATTGAAGCCCGCGCCCCGGCCCGCGAGGACCGTTTGCGGCTGCGGTTGGGTCGTGATGAACGGGGCTGCGTTGAGCGCCAGGATCGCATTGGAACTGGTCACGCCGCCCAGGGCATTGGTGATGACGACCGAGTAGCTTCCCAGGTCGCCTGCCTGCACATTCGTCCGGGCCAGGCTGCTGTCGGTTGCGCCGACGATGTCCGATGCGTTGCGGCGCCACTGGTAGGAAAGGGGCGGCGCCCCGCCTGCAGCGACGCCAAATGTGACTGTGCTGCCCGGGTTCACCGAGAGGCTTTGCGGCTGGATGAAGATCGTCGGCGCGGCCCCGGCGACATAGCCGCCCAGGCGGAGCGTGTTGTTGCCGGTGTCCGCCACGGACAGGAGGCCGGCGCTGTTGAGCGCCACGCCCGCTGGATGATAGAATCGGGCGTTGCCGCCCAACCCGGCGGCGCTGCCGCTGATTCCGGCCAATCCGGCCACGGTGGTCACGACCCGGTTGGTGCCGGACAACGTCACCTTGCGCAGCGTGTGGTTGCCCGAGTCCACCACATAGACAGTGCCCGCCCCGTCCACGGCCACGCCCGAGGGCTTGAAGAATCGCGCGGCGCTGTTGGTGCTGTCGGTGCTGCCCCAGAATCCGGCCATGCCCGCCAGCGTGCTCACCGTTCCCGACGGGGTGATCTTCCGGACCGTGTGGTTGTAAAGCTCGGTCACATACAGGTTCCCGCCACTGTCCACCGCCAGGCCGCACGGCCCGTTAAAGCGTGCCGAGGGGCCCGACCCATCCGCGCCGCCGTAGTAGCCGGCCAAACCGGCCAGGGTGCTCACTGCGCCCGCCGGGGTGATCTTCCGGATTGTGTGGCTCCAGGTGTCGGCCACATAGACGTAGCCCGAGCTGTCCACAGCGATGCCTGTGGGCTGGTAAAACTGCGCGTTGCCGCCCGAGCCGTTGGCGGAGCCGTAAACCCCGGCGGCCCCGGCGAACGTGGTGACCGCGCCGTCCGGCGTCACTTTGCGGATCGTCGCGTTCCCGGAATCCGCCACATACAAATTGCCCGCGCCGTCCAGCGCGATGCCTTGCAGCCCGGAAAACCGTGCGTCCGGGCCGGTGCCGTTATTGGTCCCGCTCGCCCCCGCGAGCCCGGCGAGCGTCGTGACGATCCCCGCCGGGGAGATCTGCCGGATTGTGTTGTTCCCGCTGTCGGCCACGTAAACAGTGCCGGCGCTGCCGAGCGCGACAGCGCCCGGTCCGCAGAAACGCGCGTTGGCCCCCGTGCCGTCGTCGCTGGCGCCCGATGGGGACCCGGCCCAGGTGCCCACGACCCAGTTGCCGCCCGCGGGCGCGATTTTCCGGATGGTGCCGTTGCCGCTGTCGGCGAGATACACGGTCACATTGTTCGTACCTCTGACCGCCACGCCTTGCGGCCCGCGGAACCGCGCGGCGCTGTTGGTGCTGTCTGCGCTGCCATAATTGCCGGCTGACCCGGCCAGGGTGCTGACCACGCCGAGGGGCGTCAGCAGCCGCAGGGTGCTGTTGAAGGAATCCGCCACATAGACATTGTTCAGGCCGTCCACAGCCACGGCGGCGGGCTGGTAGAACTGGGCGTTGGTGCCCGAGCCGTCGGCGCTGCCATACACGCCGGCCAGGCCGGCCAGGGTGCTCGACACGCCGCCGGCCGTCACTTTGCGGATCGTGTGGTTCCCTGTGTCGGCCACGTAAATATTGCGCGCGCTGTCCACCGCCAGCCCCTGGGGCTGATAAAACTGCGCGCCGCTGGCCGTGCCGTCGGCGCTGCCGTAACTGCCGGGGGAACCGGCCAGCGTGGACACCACAGCGGCGGAGGTGATCTTGCGGATGGTGTGGTTCAAGGTGTCGGCCACCGACACATTGCCGAGGCTGTCCACGGCGATGCCTTGCGGGCTGTTGAACAGCGCATTGGTGCCGGTGCCGTTAGCGCTGCCGCTGACGCCTGCCTGGCCGGCGAGCGTGGTGACGATCCAGTTGGCGCCGGAGAGCGTCAGTTTGCGGATGGTGTGATTGCCCGTATCGGCCACATACACCGCCCCGGCGCTGTCCACCGCCACTCCCAGCGGCTGGTTGAACCGCGCGCCGCCATTGGTGCCGTCGGCGCTGCCGCTGACGCCTGGCAATCCGGCCAGCGTGCTGGCGACACCCGCGGGTGTGACCTGGCGGATGGTGTGGCTGTCGGTATCCGCCACATACAGATTGCCGGCGGCATCAAGGGCCGTCCCCCCGGGATTGTTGAAGCGGGACAGGGAGCCCGCGCCGTCGGCGCTGGCGCGGCCGGCGTAGCCCCCCAAGATATTGAAAGCCAGCGATTGGGAATGCGCGGCGGTGGCGCATGCGAGCAGGATGCCGCAAGCGATGGATGCTTTGGACAGGATTGGGCTCATAGGTTCAATCCCAGTTCGGGCGATAGACAATGCCGGTTGAGTTTGTGCCGCCGTGCCCCTGCACGGAGGCTGAAAGCGTGTAGGTGGCCCCGCGCCGATAAGCGGGCAGCCGCAAAACGTAGGCCGGCCGGTTGGTGGTGATCTTGCCGCTATACGTGAAGCCGGCGTGCGTGTCGCGGTCCACCTCCACCCCGTTCTCCAGCAGCGCCGCCCACGCGATGTCCAGCCCGTTCGCGCCCGCCTTCCAGCAAAAGCTCGCATTGACTTCGCCCGGCCCGGTCACGGTCGAGGTGATGTCCCAGCTCCGCGTCGAATAGGTCGCCGGCGTCTGGGTCGGCGTCCAGGTCCCGGCCTGCGGCGGGGGCGCGCTGGGATTGTAGTTGATCCCCATTCGGGCGTAGCGCTGTTTCTGAACCTGGAGCCGGTTCGTGAAGTCCGTCCAGTTCTTCAGCGCCGCCGGCGTCCAATCCACCTCCGCAATCGCTGACAGCCGCGGAAAGATGCGGAACTGCATGTTCAGCAGCGACGGAATCCACTCCGTCCAGCAGGGGCCCTCGGCCCCGAGAATGTAATTCGTGTAAGCCGCCGGGAGGGCGGCGGGGATGGGTTCGTAGGCATAGACATTGGTCAGCGGCACATAACCGGACTGCGCGGGCGGCTCGTTGGACCAGACCACGCCGTTGCCGTCGCCGGCGGAACTGCCGGTCTCCCATTTGTTGATGTAGAGCGTGGCGCTGGCGGCCATGACGACGTATTGCCTGTTGGTGGCCGTGCGCACGGCCATCGTGTTCAGCCAATCCATCATCGCCGTATTCGTCACCAGCCCGCCGTTCATGATCTCGCTCCATCCGATCATTGTGCGGCCCTGGTCCTTGATCCAGTTGGCCATCTGCTGGGCAAAATAGCCCTGGTAAACCTGCATGCTCGCCGTGCCCAGGGCATTGGTGGCCTGCTGGTCCAGCGTGTGCTTGTTCCAGTTGCCGAAATTCACCTCATCGCCGCCGATATGAATGTAGGGGCCGGGGAACAGACCCATCACCTCTGTCAGCACGTCTTTCAGGAAGGCTGTCGTCTCCGGCCGCGCGATGCAAAACACGCCGCCGACATAGCTGGTGACGCTCAGGCTGTAAGGGCCGTTCGAGCAGGTCAGGCAGCCGCAGGCAAATTGCGGATAAGCCGCCAGCGCCGCCGAGGAATGGCCCGGCATCTCGATCTCCGGCACGATCGTGATATACCGCTGCGTGGCGTAAGCCACGATCTCGCGCACATCGTCCTGCGTGTAGAAACCGCCGTAATTGCCGTCCTCGCGCCACGTCGTGCTCGCACGCGGGTTCAGCGCGAACATGGTGTTCGTGCGCCACGCCCCGACCTGCGTGAGCAGCGGCCACTTCTTGATCTCGACGCGCCAGCCGGAGTCGTCGTCCAAGTGCCAGTGAAACGTGTTGAGCTTGTTCAGCGCCATCGCGTCAATCAGTTGCTTGACCTCGTCCTTGGTGAAGAAATGGCGGACGCTGTCGAGCATCCAGCCGCGCCAGGAAAACCGGGGCTGGTCCTGGATATAGACGCAGGGCGCCGTCCACCGGACATTCCGCGCCGCTTGCAGGCTCAGCACTTCCGGCGGCAGCAGTTGCAGGAGCGATTGCACCCCGTAAAACACCCCGGCCGGCGCGGGTGCCCGGATCACCACCGAGTCCGGCGCCACGGTCAGCTCATAGCCCTCGGTGCCCAGGCTTGGCAGGGCGTTGGTCGTGGTCAGCAGGATCGCCCCCCGAACGGCGGCGCTCCCGGTATTGGTGCGCACCTGGAACTGGCAGCCCGTGGAACGGAGCAGCAGGGCGGCCAGGTAATCGCCGACGGGCGCCGACGCCGCGTCCACGAGTATCCGCGTGGTTGCCTGGGCGGGCATCCCAGGAACCGGGGGCGTGGCGCAGAGCGTGAACACGCCCGGCCGGACCTGCATCTGCTGCGGCAGAGGGATCAGCGCCGGGCCAGCGGCGAGGGCGGGCAACGCCACCAGTGGGAGGATAAAGCGAATAAGTGCGAATTTCATGCGGGCTGCATGTCGTGCCTTTTCAGGTCCGTGGGGGTTATGGTTACCGCGTAACACACCACCACCTTGCCACAAGAGCCGGAGAAGAGCAATGGAAAGTCGGGGCGGGTGGAGCGTGGGAGCGGGCGGAGCGGGCGGAGCGTCGGAGCGTGGGAGCGCCGGCATTCTGCCGGCTTAGCGCGCACGAACTCGCCACAGCTTCGTATCCGCCGGGGTGCCGGACCGTGGAGCAGCGCCATTCATAAGCCCGCGCCAAAGTGGCACCATGCAGGCATGGAACGGGCCGGGGCAACCAGATCCGTGGAAACGGCCTGTTTATGACACGCAAGCCTGAACAGATGCAGGGCCTTGGAGCCGTTTGTTACATTCCCGGGCTGCGCGCCCAGCGCGACAATGTAACAAACGGCCCCAAGGCCCGTCCCGGCGACCCCGGGGCCGTGCCTCCCCGGCGCTCCAGGCGTGTTCCAACGGTAGTGCCCCGGTAGCACTACGGTATTGCCCCCGTAGCGGCCCCATGTTGATCAGATCAACATGGGGCCGCTACCGTAGTGCTACCGGGGCAATACCGTAGCACTACCGTTGGAACACGCTTGCGGCACCCCTCCAATGGCTCTGCCTTTGGCTTTGTAACGTAACAAAGCGGCAGCCGGGAACTGGAGGGATGAACTGTAGAGCACGGGTGGATCGGGTTATGCGGACTGAAACGGGGGAAGGGGAGGAGGCTTGGAATGCCCCGCAATCGCGCCTGGAGGCCGCTGGAGGGCCTTGAGAGGGCCGGCTGGTATGTCGGGGGACCCCTGGAATGTAACAAATCGCTCTAATGCCCGTTATCCGGTGTGACGTAACACAAAGTGCGTTACCTGCTTGACAAACACCCGCGGCGGGGTGGAATCTGCCCCTATATGAGAAAAACCACCGTCCTTGCAGCCGGGTTGGCTTTCCTGGTTCTCCTCCACCTTCAACCCGTGTTTGCGCAGGGGACGGTCCTCACCTACCAGGGCCGGTTGAGCCAGAATGGCGCGCCTTTTACCGGCTTTGCCGAGATTGCGCCGACGCTGTGGGATGCGGCGAGCGGAGGCAACCCGGTTGGCACGAACAGCCCGGTCACCCTGATGGTGTCGGTGTCCAACGGGCTCTTCACCGCGTCACTGGATTTCGGGTCGGCTCCCTTCTCGACTGGGGCGGCGCGATGGCTGCAGTTGGGGGTGCGGACGACGCTGGGGCCGTTCACGATCCTGAGTCCATTGCAGCCGTTGACGGCGACGCCCTATGCCATCACGGCGGGCTATGTGACCACGGCGGTGACCGCCACGAGTTTCTCCGGTCCGCTGGCGGGGAATGTGACCGGGACGCAGGGGGCGACGGTGGTATCGAGCGTGGGGGGCCAGACGGCGGCGGCTGTGGCTAGCGGGGCGGTGGCGGCCAACGCGGCGACGAGCGTGAACACGGCGAACACGATCGTGAAGCGGGATGGGAGCGGCAACTTCTCGGCTGGGGCGATCACGGCAGGCAGTGTGAGCGGGAACGGGGCGAGCCTGACCTCGCTCAACGCCGGTAATCTTGCGAGTGGAACGGTGCCGGTGGCAAGGCTGAGCGGGGTCGCAAGCAATCAACTGGATGCGGGCACGTGGTTTGCAGCCACCAACTTGAGCGGCAGTATAAATGCCACCAATATTGCGAGCGGCACGGTGCCGTTGTCGAGGCTGAGCGGGATCACGAGCAACCAGTTGGATGCGGGGACGTGGCAGTTTTTGGTGGCCCTTGCTTCGGGGATTCCTGCTGGCATGGTGCTGATTCCTGCTGGCAGTTTTACGATGGGGGACACGCTGGATGGGGACGCCAACGCTATCCCGACGAACGTCTATGTATCGGCGTTCTACATGGACACGAACCTTGTGAGTTGGAGCCAGTGGCAGGCGGTATATGGGTATGCGATCAATCACGGCTATGGTTTGAATGTGGGTGCCGGGAAGGCAGCGGATCATCCAGTGCAGAGTGTGAACTGGTATGACTGTGTGAAGTGGTGTAATGCCCGGTCGCAGCAGGCTGGTAAGGTGCCGGTGTATTATACGGATGCTGGGCTGACGCAGGTCTATACGAATGGGGAGGTGACGGTGTATGTGAATTGGGGAGCGAAGGGGTATCGGTTGCCGACGGAGGCGGAGTGGGAGAAGGCAGCGCGGGGC
>JAPLUA010000013.1 GCA_026397855.1 Verrucomicrobiota bacterium
TCGGGGGCGACGGTTCGCCTGCCGTCGTCGAACTGGATCTCAGCCGTCGCTTCCGAGATCGTTTTGACCACGCCGACACCGTATTGGGGATGCCGGACCTTCATGCCGATATGCAGCGCTTCTATTCTCATAAGGACACTATAAGCACGAATCCCACCCCGGGGAAATGGGGAAATGCTGCTCGCTGATTGCAAGAGCCGTAACCCTGCAGCGCAGGCAGCCTGGCAGCCCTCGCAATGCTTCCGTCGCCCTCCGCCCTTGGGCGCCCGGGAACGCGCTACTTCGCCATCACGATGTCAAGCGTCTCGTCGCGCCTGTGAGGGGCGCCCTCTTCGGTGTCAACGTCAGGTGCGGTGGTGGGGGTTTCCAGTGAAACCGCCACATGATCGGTCGCGGGATCGGTGGTCTTGTGGAACTTGACGCTGACGATCTTGCTGATGCCGTGCTCCTGCATGGTGACGCCGTAGAGCACGTCCGCCATGCCGATGGTGCGCTTGTTGTGCGTGATGATGATGAACTGGGAATGCACGAGGAAGCGCTGCAGAACCCGGATGAAGCGGTTGATGTTGGATTCGTCCAGAGGGGCATCCAGCTCGTCCAGCACGCAGAACGGGCTGGGCTTGACCTGGTAGATCGAGAAGAGCAGGGACACGGCGGTCATGGTCTGCTCGCCGCCCGAAAGGAGCGAGATCGTCTGGAGCTGCTTGCCCGGCGGGCGCGCGACAATATCAATGCCGCTCTCCAGCAGGTCGTTTTCGTCCATCAGGACCAGGTCCGCCTTGCCTCCGCCAAAGACCTCCGTGAACATCGCGCGGAAGTTGTCGCGGATCTTCTCGAAGGTCTCCTTGAACATGTCGCGGGTCTGGAGGTTGATGCGGTTGATGACTTCGAGCAACTGGGCCTTGGCCTGGACCAGGTCGTCGTGCTGCTGGCTCAGGAACTGGTAGCGCTGCTCGGTCTCCTCATACTCCTCGATGGCCACGAGATTGACGGGTCCCATCTCGTCTATTCGCCCCTGGAGGGCCTCGACCTGCTGCGCCACCGCTGCCCAGTCCGTTGCCGCCCCAGCCGCAGCCATCTCTTCGGGCGACATGACATGAACCTTGGCTGGGCCCTCGTCGGCGAAAGTAATGGTGATGCACTCGCTCCGGATGTCGTCGAGCTTCAAATGATACTTCTGCTGGATCCGCTCGCGCAGGTTTTGCACGGCCATGTCCTTTTGCGCCAATTCGACCTCCAGGCCGCTGCGCCGCTCCTGCTGCTCCGTCAAACCCCGGCGGCTCTCGCGCAGCGCTTCCTCCCGGTCGGTGATGTCCTTGTCCTGCGTCTGCTTCTGCGCCAGCAGCTCGGCCGTCTGCGCGTTCACCTGCTCGCGGTCGTGCTGCAACGCCTCAATCCGGCTGCGCGATTCCTGGATTTCGGATTCGGCGCGCTCCTTGCGGCCAACGAACGAGGAAAGCTCGCCGCGCCGCTGCTCGATGATCTGGGTCAGCTCGCGCAAGCGCTGGCCAAGGGATTGCTCCTGGTGCTGGAACGAGGCGCGCATCTGCTCCCCGGTGGCCAGCGCCACGCGGCTCTCGGTGAGCCCGCTGTTGGCCGCGTCGCGTTGCTGGCGCGAGCTCTCCATCCCGGCGGTCAGATCCTCGACCTCCGACTGCCGGGCGCGCTCGCGGGCTTCGTCGTCCGCGGCCCTGGCCGAGAGGTCTGCCCGCCGCTGCAGCCCTTCCTGCTCCTGCGCCGCCAGGCTTTGAACCTCGTACACGACGGTGTCAATCTTCTGGTGCAGGAGCCGCTGCGAGTTCTGCAGGGCGTTGAATTCGCCCTCGTGGGTGGCGATGGCCACTTCCTGCGCGCGCAGCTCCGTTTGCGCCTGCTGCAGGCTGGCCTGGAGCTCGGTCTGCTCGCTCTGCATCGCCCCCTTGGACCGGCTGATTTCCGCAACCTGGTCCTGCAGGGTGGCCAGGCGGGCGCCAAGCTCGGCAATCTGGTTCTTGCGCCCCAGGATCGAGGCCGGCGCTTTGCCGTCGCCGCTGCCGTTGAGGCTGCCGCCGGTGTAGATGCCGTGGCTGCTCAGCATCTCGCCTCCCAGGGTGACGTAATGGAACGCCCCGCCGCTCTCGCGCCAGGCTGCGGTCGCGGCGTCAAGGTCGCGCACGATGCGGGTTGTGCCCAGCAGGCGCTCCAGCAGCCGCTGCACGGCCGCATCGCCCTGGACAACCGCCATCGCTTCGATCGGCGCGCCATTGAGTTCAGGAGCGGGCGCCTGGACTGTGGCGGTGGGGGCATCGTTCCCGGCATCGCCAATGAATGCCATCGGCGCAATGCTGGCGCGGCCTTTGCGGTGGGCGCTCAAGTCGGCCAGGATCTGCCGCGCCGACTCCGCTTCCCCGGTCAGCACGAGCTGCAGGTGATGCCCGAGGGAGGTCTCGATGGCGGTCACGTAGGGGTCCGCCACGCGGATCTTGTCCGCCAGCGAGCCGAGCACCTGCGTGGACTGCTTGAGGGCCGCCAGGGGGCCGGCCCCGAAGCCCTCGTGGCCCGCCTGCAACTGCTCCAGCACGTTGAGCCGTGAGCGTGCCGCAGCCTGCTGCTGCAAGAGCTGGTCCTGCGCCCCGGCGGCCCGGTTCAGCTCCTCGTGAAGCTGCCGTAACCGGTCCTGGCGCTGCTCAACCGTGCCGCGCTGGGTTTGGACATTGAGCTTGCGCGCCTCCACGTTGACGACGAATTCCTGCAGCCGGATCTCCAGGCGCATTCGCTCCTCCTCGAGCTGGATCTTCTCCGCGGAGAGCTTTTCCAGGCGCACCACGTTGCCCTGCTTCTGCAGATCGAGCGCGGTGATCTCGTTGCGCGCGCGGGTGAGATCCTGCGCGGCTGCGAAGGCAGCCGACTGCGCCTGGCGCAGGGTGTCCTGCTGCCGGCGTAACTCCTCCTCCACGGCGCGCAGGCCGCTCTGCCGGTCGGCGAGCGCCTGGCGGTGCTGCGCCAGCACAATCTCCGACTCAGCGAGGCGCGCGGCCACGGCGGCGATCTCCTCCTCCGTCGCGCGGCGGCGCTCCTCCGCCTGCGTCAGGTCGGACATCGCCTTGGTGTTCTGGGATGCGAATTCGTGCAGCCGCTCCTCGTTGAAATGGACCCGGCTCTCGTGGCGGTCCGTCTCGCCCTTGAGTTCTAGCCCGCGCTGTTGCAGCCCGCTGATCTGGTGTTCCAGGTCCGACAGGCGCTGCCGCAGTTGCGCGATTTCATCCTCGCAGCGCAGGACGCCGGCGGAGCTGGATTCAATCTCGTTGCGCAGGTTCTCGGCGGCGGTCTGGCGCTCGACAATCTCGGCCTGCAACTGGTCGAACTGGTGGCGGGCGAGCTGGGTGTCCAGGTGCTGCAGCTCGGACGAAAGCTGCTTGTAACGACGCGCTTTCCCCGCCTGCCGCTGCAGCGAGCCGATCTGCCGCTTGACCTCCCGCACGAGGTCCGCGACGCGCAGTAGGTTCTGCTCCGTGTACTCCAGCTTGCGCAGCGCCTCGCGCTTCTGCGCCTTATACTTGGTGATGCCGGCCGCCTCTTCAAAGATGATGCGCCGGTCCTCCGGCTTGCTGGACAGGATCTGCGTGATGTTGCCCTGGGCCATGATGCTGTAGCTGGTCCGGCCTACTCCCGTGCCCATGAACAGTTGCTGGATGTCCTTCAGCCGGCACGCCGTCTTGTTGATGAAATACTCGCTGCCGCCGTCGCGGAACACCCGCCGCGTCACCGTGACCTCGTCGTAGGCCATCTCCACCCCCGCGGCGCTCAGGTGCTCCTGATCCACTCCGCCGATGGTGAGCGAAACCTCCGCCATCCCCAAGGGCTTCCGCCCGTCCGTCCCGTTGAAGATCACATCCGCCATCTCCCCGCCGCGCAAGGCTTTGGCAGATTGCTCCCCCAATACCCAGCGTATGGCGTCCGACACGTTGGACTTGCCACACCCATTGGGGCCGACAATGGCCGTCACCCCCGGCTGGAAGTTCAGAGACGTCTTGTCGGCAAAGGATTTGAATCCCAGGACAGTTAAATTCTTTAGATACATGATCTGCCTCAAAACAACCAAACCCGCTGTATTCAGTAAAGCCTAAAAACCACAATATACAGGGTCTGCGCACTTTCGAAGCACAACTAATTGGTGGGGAGCCGGAAGTTGAACGGTGCTGCTACCTGATGCCTGCCCCTGATGGTGATTGACCAATATCACTTGTAAGGTGTCCGCCCCCTCTTTACAAGCGCTTTTCGGCAGTTGCCAAAAACCCCTGCAAAAGATGGTGGAGGCGGCGGGAGTTGAAATCCGTTGTTAGTGCGGGTTAATGCGTGGTGGTGTGAGTTTGTTCGGGTTTTGGCATGCTCCAGTATTCGCCAAACGGACTGTTCCGCACCAAAACGAAGGAGCGGTGTCCCGTCCTGTCCCGTCGCAGGTGGGGGAGGATGTCGGCTGCGCCGTTCTTGACTCCCACCGCAAGAATGGGATTATTCCATTATGAAGCTTGTCGCTGACCGCAACGGCCGATTGGCATGCAAAGATCTGTTCACGCCGGGGAAGCCATTTTCTGCCGAGCGGATGGGAGATGGGAGCATTCGTCTGATGGAACTGGTGGAGAAGGAGGTCCCAACCATACAGCCTGTACGGACCAAGAGCGGTTTCTTGATGTTGCCCGTCAAACTGGACAGAAGAACCGTGGCGGCGGCGATCCGGGCCGACCGGGACTCCCGATGAAAGCTTATTGGGACTCTTCGGCCCTGGTGGAAGCCTCCGCGGACTTGGCACTTCGGACACGCCTGCATACCGAAGGCGGAGTTACCCGGACGCACGCTCTGGCGGAGACTTTTTCCGCTTTGACTGCCGGCAACCTGGCTTTGCGCGTGGACCCGGACGCCGCAGCGCGAATGGTGGACAGCTTGGCGCAGGACTTGGAGTTCGTGGAATTGACGAGCAAGGAGGTTCTGGACGCCCTGAAGCAGAGCCGGAAACGCGGTGTCCGGGGTGGGCGCATCCATGATTTCCTGCACGCGGTGGCTGCGGAGAAGGCCAAAACCGGCAAATTATTAACTGCCGATGAAAACGACTTTGGGTCGCTTCTGGACACGGTGAAGGCGGAACAGGTGTAACTGATTCCGGTCTTCGATGCTTTAGCCGTGACTGGGATCGGCGCTGGTGTGAGATACGCGCAATGCAGCAAGACGCTGTCTTTCCGAACTTCAGCTTCTTGACCTGCAAGTGATAAGAACGGAAACGATTCCTCCGGCGGCAGCGGCAGCCGAGGTGCAGCCTGGAATTGCCGGGCTCTCATTTCGCGTCCATTTTCCCCGCGGCCTGCGCTAGGCCGCGCAGCATCCCCGCAAACACGAGTTGGTGCAATGGCCACACGCCATACCAATACGCCAGCCCCCACAATCCCAGCGGATCGAACATCGCCGTCTGGCGCAGCCGCGTGCCGTTCCCATCCGGTAGCACTTCGAATTCCAGCCACGCGCGGCCGGGCAGTTTCATCTCTGCTGCCAGCCGCAGCCGCTGCTCCGGCTGGATGGATTCGATGGATTCGACGCGCCAGCAATCCAACGTGTCGCCCACTCGCAACCGCTCCGGATCACGGCGACCACGGCGCATCCCCACCCCGCCCAGGAGCAGGTCCAGCCAGCCGCGCAACGTCCAAAGCCCGTTCGCATAATGCCAGCCCGCTGCACCGCCGATGCGCTCGACGGCGGCAAACACTTTGGCCGGCGACGCCGCGACATGCGCGGACCGCGAGTCCACCAGGCGGTTGCCAAATCGGGTGCCTCCCCAGTGCCGGGGTGCGTTCATGGCGGCGGACAAGGCGTCCGACCAGCGCGTTTGAGCGAAGCTGGAGTCTTCGTTGCGCAACGCGCGCGCAATCGCCTCGCGCACGCCGATCGGCGTGATGGGGAACAGACGCTGTGCGGAATCATCGCGCACCACCGTCGGGTGACGAAGGCTGTCCACCAACTTGCGACCCACGCGGGCATACAGCGGCGTCACAAGGCCCAGCCACAAACTCGACAGTCGCGGGGTCAGCAGGGGCACGGGAATCATCCACCGCCGCAGCCCGCGCTGCCGCGCGTATTCCCGCATCAGTTCGCCATAGGAAACCTGGTCCGGCCCGCCAATCTCGACCATGACGCTGCCATCCAGCTTGAGGGACAGCGCAGCACGGAGATAAGCCAGCACGTCGCCGATGGCGATGGGTTGCGCCGTCACCCGCACCCAGCGCGGCATCACCATCACCGGCAGCCGCTCCACCAGGGCCCGGATCATTTCGTAGGACAGGCTGCCCGACCCGACGCCGACAAATCCGGTTCATCTTCCCCCAATCCTCCGAGATAGATGATGCGCTGCACGCCCGCGGCGCGCGCGGCGGCAGCGAAATTCTCCGCGGCCTGCCGGTCCTGCGTTTCAAAATCGCCCGTCGCACCCATCGAATGAACCAGATAAAACGCGGCTTCCACACCCTGCATGGCCGCCGACAGCGAGGCCGCGTCGAGCAAGTCGCCTGGCACCACTTCGACGCCGGCCGGCACACGGGGCGACAAATGTTCCGGCTGCCGCGCCAGACACCGCACGCGCCAGCCATCCGCCACCAGCAACGGCAACAGCCTCCCGCCGACGTAGCCGGTCGCGCCCGTCAGCAAGATGTTGCCAGGCTTGTCCAGTTTGCTTTTTCCAGTCTTTTGGCCCCAGCCGCAACGTGTTGGCAGGATCAGTATTCGCCGACATCGATCGGCTGCTCGGACTCGATGGCGCGCAACCGCGCCGCCCAGCCGTTCAAACGCGCCTGCCGTTCTTCGTCAGAAACGCGGACCGGCGCATAGATAATGTTCGGCGCGAGCACATCCCAGCCCGTGAACCGCAGGATCCCGCGCTGGATGGGACGCAAGATGGCGTGGATGTCGCCATTCCAGCCGCCCCTCTGATAAACTGCCTCCGGCCCGCCGGTCGTTAGGGACAGCAGTGCGCGTTTTCCCTTGAACACGCCGCTTTCGTAGAACCGCTCGCCGCCGTAGGTGCGGCCCATTGCAAACACGCGGTCCGCCCACCCCTTGAGAATTGCCGGCAGGCTAAACCACCAGAGCGGAAACTGCCAGATCATCAGGTCGCACGCCTCCATTTTGCGCAACTCCGCCTCTACGTCCGGCGCGAAGCCGCCGACCTCGGTGGCGTGCATCTCCTCGATTTGCTGTTTGAAGAACTCCGGGTTCTTGACCGTGGTGAAATTCCGGCGGTCGGATACCGGATCAAACTTCATGGCGTAAAGATCGGAACTCGCAACGGTGTGGCCGGCGGTCCGCAGCGTCTGCTGCGCCGTCTGAAACAAAGCGCCGTTGAAGCTCTTCGGCTCGGCGTGGGCGTAAACAATGAAGGCTTTCATTTTGAATTGGGAATTTGGCGTTCAGTTAAGGCTCTATTGTAGGAACTCAAGATTTCTGCCCCCCGTCCGCAGCATCACCTCGTTGCGCCGCAGAAAGGTTGGCGTCCACGGCGGGTCAAAATACCCATATACCGGCCCGGACACCGCTGGCAGATGCTCCCGCTCCAGCCAAGACTGCAACCGCGCCAACGACTCCGCCTCATTCTTCGCGTTCCGTCCACCGCTGTAGCGCAGCACTGCGAAACAGCCTTCCGGCAGCTCGCGCACCGTCACCGCGCCATCCGACGGCTTGGGCACGCTGCCCGTTTTCAACTTCGACGGCAGCACAAACGCCATCGTCAGGTTGGTGGAACTGCCGGACATGAAGACCGGCGTGGTCATGGCAATCTTTTGCTTCCCCTCATTCGCGCCGGTGATGAACCGGAACAACCGCATGAAACTTCCGTCGCTGCCGTTCGCTTTGGCTATCGGCGTTTCCGCCACCGTGAGCGCCGGATAATCGCGCAGCTCGAACTTTCCGTCCGTCCTTACAACCTTGTAAGGCGCGGACTGGGAACCCGCGCGGGTGACCCGGCAACCCGCCAGCAGCAAGACCACCCCGACAACGGCGATGAAAATCCAGAGCCACATGCGTTTCATGAAAGCTCCCCCTGCTCCGACAGCAGCCCAATGGAATCGTCCCGGCCCTGAAAGGGCGGAACAGGCTCACGCAGATTGTTTTCCCGTAGGCTCATGCCTCCAGAGTTCTCGGCTTCGGGGCGGTTGAGCAGGTGGCCGAAACGCGCCTCGGCGGGCAGACACAACATGCCCTCGGCGTGGTAGGCGGCGGGATCGTCTATTCGGGGCCCGCGCCGGGCGGACGCGCCAGCCTTCTTTCCCGTCAATGTCAGCAAATACCTCAAAACCCAGCAAAAGATGGTGGAGGCGGCGGGAGTTGAACCCGCGTCCTTAGCAAATGAACCAGCCGCGACTACATGCTTAGT
>JAPLUA010000128.1 GCA_026397855.1 Verrucomicrobiota bacterium
CGTTTTGTTTGACCCGTCCGCCACCGATATTGAGAAGGTGAAGAAGGCGCTGGGCCAGCCAAAGCTCACGGTCTTCCTGACCAGCGATAAGACCAAGGAGTTTACGAATCCATTCCACATCGAGTCCGAGGGCAAAGTGGTGCCCGCCGCAGAGCTTAATCTCGACGGCGCCGCCTCAGGGGACGAGAATCCTTAACTCGAACGAGGCTGGCCCAGGAGGCCCCGAGTTGTAACAGGTTTGCGGCATTCAGGTCATTCCCGGGCAAATTCGATTACGCAAGCCTCCCGCGGCATGAGGTTCAGCTTCATGGGAAGAAGCTGCCCTATCCGCCCGATCTGTCTCCGGCCCGTTTCGTCAATGCGATAAACCCGGGCTCCTTTCGGAAACCGGTAGTAGCCGGCGTCCAGCGTGAACGAAAGGTCCAAGGGTTGCCCGGCAATGCTGGCGAGGGTCAGGGCCACGTCCCCGTCCGGCGCCCGCCATGCTCCGGCGATTGCCAGCGGGGTCGTTGCCCGGAACTCGGTCAGTCCACCCTTTTGGCCGGCGTAGATGGATAGCCGCGACATGTCGAGGGTGGCCTGGGGGGCATGCAGCTCCGGTGGACGCAGGAACGTGCCATGGAGCAGGTACTTGGCGGCCCGGCTGCGAATAGTGGACAGCCGCATCAGGAACTCAGTCTCCTCCGATCTCTGCGCGAGCTGGCCGGGCAGGAAGTTCGCGATCGTGGGCTGCTGACCCCACACGAACGCGCGCGCCTGTTCGAGCAGGAATTGCTGAGAGAACTTCCGGTCCAGCAGCTTCAAGGGTTCCTTCGGCGCGAACTCCGCGGGCCAAAGGTCGTCGTAGGGCGGCATGGTCAGCGACGAGTAGTTTCCGTAAGTCACCCCGTAGGCATGATACACCGCCTGGAAGAAAGGAATGGTTTCCCATCCGTCCTGCGCGGCGTAGCGCTCTTTGCTCACCTGCAGGCTGAGCATGAGGTCGAGATACGGCAGCCAGGCCTCACCGCACCCTTCGCCGGCCAGGACGATCGATCTCTCTTTTCCTTGAGGGTCCCGCGCCTCACACCGCCGCCGAATGTCCTCCGCAAGCAGGCGGAAACCATTCATCCAGTAGGTTCCGCCCCCGCGCGGATGGCCGTGCTGCGCATCGTAGCAGGCCAGGCTGCTGCAAGCCTGGTCCATGTAAATCCCATCCACACCCAGGTCGCGGACGGCACGTTCCACCAGGTTGGCGTAATGGCTCCGCCAGAACTCCGTCCCCATGCACATGGTGGCGCACGGGGCCTTGGTAAAGGTGTTATACACTTCCGGGGCGACCTTTCCGTCCGCGCCCTTTACCGCGAACCGCTCCGCCCCCTCCTCGGACCAGCTTCGCGTGGTTATGCCCCAGAGCCGCTGGTTCATGTAAACCAGCGCATGCGCCCCTTCCTCATGCGCGGCTGCCAGTGCGGCCCGGAATGGTTCCGCGCCTTCGCGCGGCGGCAGGTATTCAGGGAAGCCCGTGTCGTAGGCGCACCCGTGCCACCAGTGCCAGAAGACGCTGACGGGCAGGTGCAGCTCCCGTTCCAGCGCCAGCGCCGGCGAGAGCACTCCGGGAGAGCGGCCGCGGTTCCACACCCATGCCCCTGTCTTCGTCACCCAGTCCGGCACGACGCCGCGGTTCAGCCGGCTCTGCTTCGCCCACGCCTGGTTCGTCGCCCATCCGCGATACCGCTCCGCCGCGGTGATCCAGTCGCCGGCAAAGGATCCCACCAGCACCTGGTAAGGGAGCGTCCAATTGCCGGAGAGGCCGTTGCCGTTCTCAGGAAGGTGAACCAGTTCACAACTGGCATTCCCCTGGCTATCGCCGAAGAAGGCGAAGTCCTTGCGGAATGCGGCGGTGTCATCGCACGCGACATACAGCCCGGAACCGCCCGGCTGGTAAAACGCCAGGCATTGCAGGGAAAGCAGGCCGGGGTATGCCCATTCCAGGCGCCGCCCTGCTTTCGTGCCGGAAACGAGCTTGCGCGCGTTGGCTGTTTGCTGCCCCAGCCAGACCGGCACGGCCAGCATCTCGCTCTCCTGCGGGGGCAGGTTCAAGAGGCGCGGGAAGCGAACTTTGTGCGGAGTCAATTCGCCCAGCCCACCAAGGCTGATGGTCCACCGGCTCATGGGCAATTCATGATCCAGGCTGACCTTTACCTCCACGCGCAAGCCCGGCGCGGCCGACAGGCCGAACTGTTCCCAGGCAAGCTGGAGACATCGCTCCCGGCCTTGTCCCACCTCTCGGCACTTAAATGCTTTCGCCTGCGCCGGTGTCAGGATGCCCGGATTCTGTCCGGGCAGGAACTCCAGTTGCCACAGCGCCGAGGGATCGCCGCCAGCCAGGTTGCGATTGGCCCGCAAATCCCTGAGTTCGACCAACCCGCCGCGCTGGCGGTCCACTCCAACCCGCAATCCGTTGCCCGATAAAGAGAATGCCCCCGGCCGTGCCGCACGGGCGGTCGGCGCTGCGGCAACAGCCGCCAGGATCGCGAGAGGCACAAGGAAGCTGGCGATGCCGGCAAGCTTGCCGGATGGTAAAGCGGTCAATCGTTTCATGTTAGCGCGAATCTGCCGGGCCTTCGCGGCGATGTCCCGCGGCGAAAGGCGCCGGATACGGGCCGAATCATAGTCCCGGCCTGCCGCTTTGTCGAAGAATGAAGGCGGAGCAGCTCTCCGCGTGTAGGGTTTTTCCTGACACGATCTGTCAAGCTTTCCCCAATTGTCGCGGAACGGAAAGCCTGCGATCCTGTCGGGCGTAGGGCAGTTGGGTTGATAGGGTAAGGGCGGCTCTTGGGGGAGCCGCCCTTTTTGTTTCCCCGGATTCCTGTTCTCCTGCAGGTGATGGTTTCCGGTCCAGCCAACCCATCGGCGTCGTTTCCAATAGGCTTGATCCGTGGCGGTGCGCCTTTACGCTGTGAGCATGAACAACGCGCGCTTCGATTGGCTGACTTTCAATTCTCAACTCGCGACCCGATGCCTGGTCGCGGCCGTGGCGCTGGTCGCGCTGGCGGCTGTGGCGGAACCGATGGAGATCGGCGGAAGGCGGCAGGTGTTCATTGACGGGCGATTCATGGCGGATGCGACAAACGTGGCGCTTGAGGTGCATCCGCCCCGCAAGACGGGCGAGTGGACCATCAAACCCGAGCGTCCCTGGGAGCAGGGCGGGGTGGGCCCTTACAGCAATGTGCTGTTTGACGGGCAGACCTATCATTTCTGGTATCACGTGATGGACAGCGTGCAATGGGACCGGGGCGGCACAAACGGCTGCATTTGCTACGCGCGGTCGAGCGA